>JAQTNG010000268.1 GCA_028714015.1 Elusimicrobiota bacterium
TCACCCGCGGGCCCGACGGCATGAGCCTGTTCGAGGACGGCCGCAGGCCCCGGATCACGCACATCCCCACCCGGGCGCGCGAGGTCTTCGACGTGTCCGGCGCGGGCGACACCGTGATCTCGACCTTGACCTTGGCCCTGGCCGCCGGAGCCCCCCTGCGCCGCGCGGCCGCGCTCGCCAACCACGCGGCCGGCATCGTGGTCGCCAAGCTCGGCACCGCGACGACCGACGTCAAGGAGCTCTCGAGGGCGATCCGATGAGCGCCTGCCTGACCGTGATTCCCGCGCGTCTGGGCTCCACGCGATTCCCCCGCAAGATTTTAGCCAAGCTCGCCGGACGGACGATGATCGAATGGTGCTGGCGCGCCGCGAAAGCGGCCAAGCTCGGGCCCGTGCTCGTCGCCGTGGACTCACGCGAGGCGGCCGAGGAAGTCAAGCGTTTCGGCGGAATAGCCGTAATGACTTCGCCCTCCTTGCCGTCCGGCTCGGATCGCGTCTGGGCGGCCGCTAAAGGACGGCGAGAACCCATTATTTTGAACTATCAGGGCGATATGCCCTTGCTCAAGCCCGCGACGCTCCGCGCCACGGTGAAGGCGCTTAGCCGGGGAACGGATATCGCCACCTCGGTGATCGAAATCAAAGACGCTTCCCGGCGTGGAGATCGCAATGTCGTGAAGGCGGTTTTGGCCAAGAACGGCCGCTGCCTCTATTTCTCCCGCGCCCCCGTCAGCTCCTGGGAGCATCTGGGCCTTTACGCGTACCGCCGCGCCGCGCTGAAGCGCTTCGTGTCCATGCCGCCGTCGCCCCTCGAGAAGTCCGAGAAGCTCGAGCAGCTGCGGGCCCTGGAAGACGGCATGATCATTCGCGCCGCCGTCGTCCGCGAGCGCCCGGTCGCCGTGGACGTCCCCTCCGATTTGAGACGCGCCGAGACCATGTTGCGCCGAGGACACCAATGACCACCAAGTACATCTTCGTGACGGGCGGAGTCGTGAGCTCGCTGGGCAAGGGCATCACCGCCTCCTCGCTGGGCAAGCTTCTGCAGTCCCGCGGCCTGCAGGTCACGATGCTGAAGTGCGATCCCTACATCAACGTCGACCCGGGAACCATGAACCCGTTTCAGCACGGAGAAGTCTTCGTGACGGAAGACGGAGCGGAAACGGACCTCGACCTCGGCCATTACGAACGATTTCTCAACAAGGAGATGCACCACTTCAACAATTTCACGGCCGGGAAGGTCTATGAAACCGTGATCGCGCGCGAGCGCCGCGGCGACTTCCTCGGCACGACCGTCCAGGTCATTCCGCACATCACCGACGAGATCAAGAACCGCTTCCGCGCCGCCGCGAAGGGCGCGGACATCGCGATCATCGAGATCGGAGGCACAGTCGGCGACATCGAGAGCCTCCCGTTCCTGGAAGCCGCCCGTCAGATGGGCCTCGAGGAGGGACGCGAGAACTCGCTCTACGTGCACGTGACCTTGATCCCGTACATCAAGGCGTCCGAGGAGCTGAAGACGAAGCCGACCCAGCACTCCGTGCAGAAGCTGCGCGAGATCGGCATCGCCCCCGACGTGCTCGTGTGCCGCTCTGAAAAACCGGTCAGCCCGGAAATGAAGGCCAAGCTCTCGATGTTCTGCTCCGTGCCCAAGGAGTCCGTCATCGAGGCCCCGGACGTGGACAGCATCTACGAGGTCCCGATGGTGTTCCATAAGCAGGGGCTCGACGATCAGATCATGATGCTTCTTCGCCTGAGAACGCAGTCCAAGGACCTCGAGAGCTGGAACGAGATCGTGCGCCGCCTGAAGAACCCGAAGCATCAGGTCGTCGTGGCGCTCGCGGGCAAGTACACCGACTACAAGGACGCCTACAAGTCCGTCAACGAGGCGCTCGTCCACGGCGGCATCGCCAACGAGGCGAAGGTCAAGATCCGCTTCCTCGACACGACCGACCCCAAGATCCACGAGCAGCTCGAGGGCGTGCACGGCATACTCGTGCCCGGCGGCTTCGGCGACCGCGGCATCGAGGGCAAGATCCGCGTGGCCCAGCTCGCGCGCGAGAAGAAGATCCCGTATTTCGGCCTCTGCCTCGGCCTGCAGATCGCGGTCATCGAGTTCGCCCGCAACGTGCTGAAGCTCAACGGCGCGCACTCGACCGAGTTCGACCAGAAGTCGCGCTACCCCGTCATCGACCTCCTGCCCGAGCAGAAGGCCGTGAAGGACAAGGGGGCCACGATGCGGCTGGGCACGTACGAGTGCACGCTCAAGAAGGGCTCGCTCGCGCACAAGGCGTATGGCACGCTCAACATCTCGGAGAGACACCGCCACCGCTTCGAGGTCAACAACAAGTTCCGCAAGCTCCTCGAGGACGCCGGGCTGTTGGTGTCCGGCCTGCATGCCCCGAAAAACCTCGTCGAGATCGTCGAGCTCAAGGACCACCCGTGGTTCCTCGCGAGCCAGTTCCACCCCGAGTTCAAGAGCCGCCCCGAGGCGCCGCACCCGCTGTTCCGCGACTTCGTCGCGGCCTGCGTCGAGCGCGCCGAGAATCATGTGAGGAATCCGATCCATGCGTGAGAACGTCGTCAAAGTCGGCCAAGTTCGTTTCGGCAACGACCTGCCCGTCGCCTTCATCGGCGGGCCCTGCGTCATCGAGTCCGAGAATCTCCTGCGCACCGTCGGCCGCGCCCTGAAGAAGGCGGCCGGCAAGGGCGGGTTCGTGCTCAAGGCGTCCTTCGACAAGGCCAACCGCACCTCGGTCAAGTCCTACCGCGGTCCGGGGATGGAGGAGGGCCTGCGGACCTTGGCCAAGGTGGCCGCGGAGCTCGGCGTGCCTTGCGTGACGGACGTGCACGAGCCGTCGCACGCCGCCATCGCGGCGCGCTACGTGGACATGCTCCAGGTGCCCGCGTTCCTGAGCCGCCAGACCGACCTGCTCGTCGCCTGCGGGCGCACGGGCAAGGCGGTCAACGTGAAGAAAGGGCAGTTCCTGTCCCCCTGGGACATGAAGCACGCCGTCGAGAAGATCCTCTCGACCGGCAACCGCAATATCCTGCTCACTGAGCGCGGCACGACCTTCGGCTACGGGAATTTGGTCGTGGACATGCGTTCTTTCGAGATCATGCGCGGGTTCGGCTTCCCCGTCGTCCATGACGCGACCCACTGCGTCCAGCTTCCCGGCGGCAACGGCGCGACCACCGGCGGCCAGCGCCAGTTCGTGCGCCCGATCGCCCGCGCCGCCGTCGCGGTCGGAGTCGCCGGCGTGTTCTTCGAGACCCATCCGGACCCGGACAAGGCGCTGTCGGACGGGCCGAATGCGTTGGCCCTCGCCACGATCCCCTCGTTTCTGCGCGAAGTCCGCCGCTTCGACGCTCTGTCCAAGGAGCTCCGATGAGCCAGCCGAACCCCCCGCAACCGAATCAGTCGAAGAAGTCGAAGAAGGCGGCCGCCCAGGAAGCCCTGATCTCCCCCCCTTGGTTCCCCGACGCGCAGTGGCACATGCGCACGCTCGCCGTCATCTACGGCGTGCTGATCGTCGCCTACTTCGGAATTTCCCACGTGCTGAGCCGCCTGCCCAAGCCCTACCAGCTGCGCCGCATCCCGATGGAGATGACGCCGTGGCTGAACCCCGGCGGGAAGCTTCATCTGAGCGAGGAGCAGCTCAAGGCCCCGCCGGACGACGCGGCCCCGGCCCCGAAGAAGTGAGATGCGAATTCCCCTCGCGCTGCTCGTTCTGCTCGCGTCGTCGGCCTGCGGGAAGAGCGCCGAGAACGAGCGCGAGGAGCGGCGGCAGGTCATGGAAGGCCTGACCCTCAGCCAGTCCGAGAAGGGAGAGCCCTCCTGGACGCTTAAATCCCGCAGCGCCGTCCTGCGCGAGGACGCGAAGATCGCGACTCTGGCCGAGCCCGTGATGGAGTTCTACAAAAAAGGCAGGGCGGTCTCGCGCGTCACCGCGCTCGCCGGCGAGGTCGATACCGAGTCCCACGATGTGCGGCTGTCGTCCTCCGTCGCGATGGACTCCTTCGAGGACAAGTCGCACCTGACCACCTCCGAGCTGTTCTACAGCTCCAAGCGCGGCCTGTTCACGACGCCGGCCGAAATCACGGTGAAGCGGCCGGAAGGCGTGCTTCACGGCAAGGGCCTCGAGGCCAAGCCCGACCTCTCGGAGATCCGCATCTTCGACCAGCGCTCGGTCCTGAGCGGGGCGCCGCGATGACCGCCCTCGCCGTTCTCGCGCTCCTGTGCGTCCCGGCGGCGGCCGAATCCACCGCGTCGCCCGTCGCGGGCAGCGTCGTGCGCAGCAAGGAGTGGGTGATCCGCCGCGGCGCCAGCAAGGAGGAGGAGTTCATCGGCAACGTGCGCTACGAGTCGGCCGGCACGCGCCTGACCTCCGACTGGGCCCTGTTCAAGCACGCGGACCGGACCTGGCAGGCGCGGGGCGCGGTGACCCTGCGGCGCGAGACCTCGGACGGCACGCTGTTC
Organism: Elusimicrobiota bacterium; assembly: GCA_028714015.1. Classification (GTDB taxonomy): domain Bacteria; phylum Elusimicrobiota; class Elusimicrobia; order UBA1565; family UBA9628; genus GWA2-66-18. The sequence continues at coordinate 4,474 of JAQTNG010000268.1, forward strand.
GAGGCGCGCGGTCAAAAGGCGGGCCATGACGAGGCCTCCAAGAATGGCTTTCTCGAGCCCGCCCCCGGCGAGCGCGTCCTGTTCACGCGCACGCCCGCGGGCCTCGAGCCGGACCACGGCGAGAGCGGCCGCGTCTCCTGGAACGGCGAGAGCCGCGTGACGCTGTCCGCGGGCGCCAAGGTCTGGGGCCCGCGCCTCGAGCTCGCCGCCGACGAAGCCGTGTACGAGAAGGCCGCCGGCCGCCTGACCCTCAACGGGGGCCGCCCCGTCCTGCGCAAGGTCGAGGGCGAGTGGACCACCGCGCTCAAGGCCGACACGGTCGTCGCGACCGAGTCGCCGCGGCGCATCGAGGCCCGCGGCCGCGTGAAAGGCTGGATGATCTTCAAGGACCGGGACAAGCTCAAGGAGCTCGCCAAATGAAGCTCGAGGCGCGGGATATCCGCAAGACGTACGGCGAGCGCATGGTCGTCAAGGGCGTTTCGCTGAACGTCTCCTCCGGAGAGATCGTCGGCCTGCTCGGACCGAACGGCGCGGGCAAGACCACGTCCTTCTACAGCCTCGCGGGCTTCGTGACGCCCGAGGAAGGCCAGATCATGATCGACGGCGAGGACGTGACCGCGCTGCCGATGTACGAGCGCGCCCGGCGCGGCCTCGGCTACCTCGCGCAGGAACCGACGGTGTTCAAGGGCCTGACCGTCGAGGAGAACCTGCGCGCCGTGCTCGAACGCACGGTGGACGGCAAGCTCGAGCAGATGCGCAGGGTCAAGAGCCTCCTCGAGGAGTTCGGCCTCTGGGACATGCGGCGGCAGAAGGCCTGGACCTTGTCCGGCGGCGAGAAGCGCCGCCTCGAGGTCGCGCGCTGCATGATCGGCAGCCCGAAGCTGATCCTGCTCGACGAGCCTTTCGTCGGCATCGACCCGATCACCGTCGGCGAGCTCAAGGCGATCA
>JAQTNG010000269.1 GCA_028714015.1 Elusimicrobiota bacterium
CACCCGATTCATGGCGAGGTATGATCGCCGGAAGGAACTGGCGCCGAGGGACATCGTCGCGCGCGCCATCGACGCCGAGCTCAAACGCACCGGCGACGAGTGCGTGTACCTCGATATGACGCACCATCCCCGGGCCTTCTTGAAAACGCGCTTCCCCAACATTTACGCCAAGGTGAAATCCTTCGGCATCGACATGGCGGTCTCCCCGATTCCCGCGGTTCCCGCGGCGCACTTCTTCTGCGGCGGCGTGCACACCGACACCTGGGGGCGCACCTCGGTGCCGCGCCTGTACGCCGTCGGCGAGACGGCGCACACCGGCCTCCACGGCGCGAACCGCCTGGCGTCGAATTCCCTCCTCGAGGGCTGCGTCTTCGCGCACCGCTTGTCCGAGCATCTCTCCTCGCCCGGCGCCCTGGGACCCGCGGCGCCGTTTCAGGCCAAGCCCTGGAACCCGGGGCGGGCGGTCACGTCCGACGAGGCCGTCGTCATCTCCCAGAACTGGGATGAGATCCGGCGGCTGATGTGGAACTATGTCGGCATCGTGCGCACGAACAAACGCCTGGACCGCGCCTGGGCCCGGCTCGCCCTGCTCCGGCGCGAGATCGCCGACTACTACTGGGACTTCCTCCCCACCCCCGACGTCGTCGAGCTGCGAAACATCGCCGACGTCGCGACGATGGTCATTCAGTCGGCCATGCGCCGCAAGGAATCCCGCGGCCTGCACTACACGCTGGACTACCCCAAGCCGAAGCCGTCCTGGCGCCGCGACACGTTCATCAAGCGGGCGCCGGGCCGGCGCTGAAGCCGGCGGCCAGCGCGGCTGCCTGGTTGTGCTGGCGGCAGACGAGACGGATGTTGCGCGCGTCGTCCGAACGCCCGCCCTTAGCGAAAGGCTTCACGTGGTCGTACTCGATCCAGTCCTTGGAGCCGCACATGGTCCCGTCTTTGTCGCGCCACGCGCAGCGCCCGTCGTCGCGCGCCCACACCGCGGATTTCACTTTTGCCGGAATGTAGCGGCCGGCGGCCCGGGTCCGGAGAAATCTCGCGGAAGGACGCTCCTCGATTTCGTTCGGCGGAGGCTCCGCGACGCAGGCCGCCCGCGCGGCCTTGAGTTCCAGGCGGCGCTGCGGATCCTTTCTGTCGAGATACGACTCCAGAACCTCACGAACGAGATCCTCAAGCCGTCCCTCGGGAAATTTATGCCGCAGCAGCTGCCGGACGCGCTCGAGCAATTGGCCGACGGCGCAGGGCGCGTCGAACCCGACTCGCACCCGCTCCGCGGAGATCGGCGCGAGCTGCTGCCATGTGTCCGGGATGAACGCGGCGAGCGGGCTCTCGGGAGGCGCCCCGTCGGGCCGGCTCGGGCCGGCGGCCGCCTCCAGCGCCATGGGCGGCGCGGCGGAGACGACGAGCGGGTGCATGGGCAGGTTCCGGACGGCGTCCGGCTGCGGCGCCTGAGGATAGCGAGCCGCGACAAGAGCCTCCAACTCACGGCGCGTCTTGCCCTCCGCTAGGCCGAGCCACTCCCGGACGTTCGCCCGTTCCAGCCAGGGCGACAGGACGACGAGGTGCGAGGCGCTCACGCGCCGGTCCTCAAGAGCCTCTTTCGCCTCGGGGAATCCTCGGATCACGCGCGCCACTCGGATGCGCCGGTAAGCTTCGCCCTCCTCAAAGCCTAGGGACATCGTGCAGTACTCGTACAGGGAGCGGAATCCTTCTTCCAGGCACAGCCGTCGCGCGTCGAACTCGGCCAGATGCGAAAGCAGCCGGAACTCGTTGTGCCGCGCCCGATCGGCCAGAAATCGCGTTTCGCGAATGAGATCCGCATCGCTCAAGGCCTCGCACTCCGACAGCGCCCTCTCGTGGTCATTCATCGCTTTCGTCCGGCGACTGTTTCCAGGAAACAGTGATTATCAGCAGTGGTCGTCGCCGTCCTCCCATCTACCAGACGATTGACCCCCCAAAAAAGTTGCATGCCGTACACCTGTTCGATATGGCTGAAATGCTATACTCCATTTATGGACGTCATTCGCGTCGTCGGCGCGCGCCAGCACAACCTCAAGAACGTCTCTCTTGATATACCGCGCGGCAAGATCGTGGTGGTGACCGGCCTCTCCGGCTCGGGCAAATCTTCGTTGGCCTTCGACACCTTGTATGCCGAAGGCCAGCGCCGCTACGTCGAGTCGCTGTCGGCGTACGCCCGGCAGTTCCTCGAGTTGATGGACAAGCCGGACGTGGACCTGATCGAAGGCCTTTCCCCCGCGATCGCCATCGAGCAGCGCAACCCGTCGCACAACCCGCGCTCGACCGTCGCGACCGTCACCGAGATTTACGATTATCTTCGTTTGCTGTATGCGCGAGTGGGGCTGCCCCATTGCCCCAATTGCGGCTCCCTAATCAAGAAACAGTCGGCCCAGGCCATCGTCAACGAGGTCATTCGCACCCGCGCCGGCCAGTCGGTGTCGATCTACGCCCCCCTCGTCCAGGCCCGTCCGGGCACCTACGAGGACCTGTACAAGCGCCTCATGCGTTCGGGCTTCGTGACGGCGAGAACAAACAATGTCGTCCATGATCTGTCCTCTCCGCCCAAGCTTGATCGTTATAAAAAACAAACGATCGAGCTGTTCGTGGACAAGCTGAAGGTAACCGCCGATGAAAAGCAGCGGCTCAACGACTCCATTGAAATAGCCCTCAAGGAATCCCGCGGTCTCGTGCGCGTCGAGCCCGCCGGCGACACGAACGGCGGGAGCCTGCACTCCGAGCATCACGCCTGCCCCAAGTGCGGCCTCTCGCTGCCGGAGATCGAGCCGCGCCTGTTCTCGTTCAATTCGCCCTACGGAGCCTGCGCGACCTGCGACGGGCTCGGAGTGAAGACGAACGTGGACGAGGACCGCATCATCCCCGATCCAAGCAAGAGCATCGAGGAGGGTGCCATCATAGCCTGGTCGGACCCGGTCACGACGCGCACCAACCGCTGGAAGAAATCCTGGTCGGGATACTACACCGAGATTCTCGAGCAGATCTGCGAGCAGTTCTCGATCCCATTGGATAAGCCGTGGAATAAGCTGACCGACAAGCAGCGGGAGATCATCCTCCACGGCGGCGGCACCTACACGCCGTCCTGGGCCAAGAACCCTCAGGATTTCGAGGGCGTCATCAAGAACCTCGAGCGCCGCATAAAAGAAACCGAGTCCGACTTCGTCAAGGGCGCCATCGCCGAGCGCTTCATGGGCCGCGCGCTGTGCCCGTCGTGCAAGGGCGCGCGCCTGAAGCCCGAGGCGCTCGCCGTCAGGATCGGCGGCCTGGGCATCAACAAGATCGTCGAGATGTCGGTCGAAAACGCCCGCAAGTTCTTCAAAGACCTCAAGCTGAACGACACCGAACGCACGATCGCCCGGCAGGTTCTCAAAGAGATCGTCGCGCGCATCGACTTCCTGTCCGCCGTCGGCCTCGACTACCTGACGCTCGACCGCGCCTCCGAGACGCTCGCCGGCGGCGAGGCCCAGCGCATACACCTCGCCACGCAGATCGGATCGGGACTCACGGGAGTGATGTACGTGCTCGATGAGCCGTCCATCGGCCTGCATCCCAGGGACAATGCCCGCCTCTTGACGACTCTGCGCCGTTTGCGCGATCTGGGGAACACTTTGATCGTCGTCGAGCACGACGAAGAGACGATCCGTTCCGCCGACTGGATCGTGGACCTCGGCCCCGGCGCCGGCGTGCACGGCGGCAAGATCGTGGCCGAGGGCAGGATCGGCGACATATTGAAGGCCAAGGAATCCGTCACCGGCGCCTACCTGCGCGGCGAAGGCCAGCGCCCGCCGCTGTCGAAGGGCCGCCCGCCCAAAGGCTGGCTCAAGGTCCGCGGCGCTCAGCAGTTCAACCTGAAAAACATCGACGTGGACATCCCCCTCGGCCTGATGGTCTGCGTGACCGGCGTCTCGGGGTCGGGGAAGTCGACGCTCGTTCACGAGGTCATTTATAAAACCCTCGCGAAGCAGCTGAACGACGCGAAAGACGAGCCGGGGAAGGTCCGCAGCGTCTCCGGCATCGAGAACCTGGACAAGATAATTCTCGTCGACCAGACGCCGATCGGCCGCACCCCGCGCTCGAACCCGGCGACCTACACCGGGCTGTGGGGGCCCGTGCGCGACCTGTTCGCGATGCTGCCGGCCTCGAAGGCCCGCGGCTACAAGCCCGGCCGATTCTCGTTCAACGTGAAGGGCGGGCGCTGCGAGAACTGCCAGGGCGACGGCATGCTCCAGATCTCGATGCAGTTTTTGCCCGACGTCTACGTCCAGTGCGACGAATGCCTGGGCCGCCGCTTCAACGAGGAAACCCTCGCGGTGCGCTACAAGGGCAAGAGCATCGCCGAGGTCCTCGCGATGACCGTCACCGAGGCGCGCGTGTTCCTCGGGGCCTACACGAAGATGACGCGCGTGCTCCAGACGCTCGAGGACGTCGGCCTCGGCTACGTCGGCCTCGGCCAGTCCGCCACCACGCTCTCGGGCGGCGAGGCCCAGCGCGTGAAGCTCGCCACCGAGCTCTCCCGCCGCGGGACGGGCCGGACTTTATACGTGCTCGACGAACCGACGACCGGCCTGCATTTCGCCGATGTCGCCAAGCTGCTGGAAGTCCTGCACCGGCTCACGGATCAAGGCAACACGGTGCTCGTCATCGAGCACAACACCGACGTGATGCGCTCCTCGGACTGGATCCTCGACCTCGGCCCCGAGGGCGGCGACAAGGGCGGCGATCTCGTCGCGGCGGGCCGGCCGCGGGACATCGTGAAGGTCAAGGCGTCGCACACGGGCCGATACCTCGAGCTTCCCGACTCCGTCGCGACCTGATATGCGTCGTTCCTACTCGACGCTGCCGGCCCTTCTCCTCCTGGCGGCGGCCTGCTCCTCGCCTCTCACGCGCGCCGCCAAGCTGGGCCGGACCGAGGAGATCCTCGCCCTGCTCCCGAGCGAGCGGGGACACTGCGGCGAGGCCCTGAATGAAGCCGCGGCCAACGATCATGAGGAAACCCTGAAAGCCCTGCTCGATGGCGGCTGCGGCGTCAATTCCAAGGACTCGGACGGCTATACGGCGCTCATGGCCGCCGCGGCGCGGGGCTATGACGGCTGTGTTCGGCTCCTGCTCGAGCGCAAGGCGGATGTCGATCTCAGGAGCTGGAACGATAAGACGGCCGTGATGCTGGCCCGGAGAGCTCGGCATGAAGACACCGTGAAGCTCCTCGAAAGCCTCGACGGCCTCCCCTTGCCCCCAGCCGTCAAGACGGCCGCGCCCGGCAGGGCCGCCGAGCCCGCGCCTTCGCGTGACATTCCCGCTCCGCCCGCTCCGGAACGGCGAGCTCATGAAAGCCTCCGAGG
>JAQTNG010000270.1 GCA_028714015.1 Elusimicrobiota bacterium
CACCCCGAAGAAATACGAGACGCCCCTCGGCGCGATGGAGCTCGACGGCGACCTCTACGACGATCTGACCGCGAAGCTCTGGTACGATCCTCGCGCCGACGAATGGGTCCACAAGAACGAGCACTCGCTCGAGTTCCAGGCCGTCTGGCTCAAGTACCTGTGGCGCGAGAAGGCGCCGAAATGGATACCCATACTCGTCTCGAGCTTCGAGCGCTTCTCCCCCGATGAGGCGCCCTCGAAGGTCCCCACAATCGAGAAAGCTCTTAGGGACCTCGGAGAAGTCCTTAATACCGAAATCGCAAAGGGCCGCACGGTGATGATCCTGTGCGGCATCGACCTCGCGCACGTCGGCCCGCGCTTCGGCGACGACCTCGAGATCACGCCCGAGCTCGAGAAGAAGATCGAGGCCGAGGACCGCAAGTCTCTCGTCGACGCGATGGCCCTCGACGCCGACGGCTTCTACCGCTCGGTCGTCGCCGACGATCACTGGCGCAAGGTGTGCGGCCTCTCCGCGCTGTACACCGGCCTGCGCCTGATGAAGATGATCGGCGCCGTGCAGCCGGGGCGCCTGCTGACCTACGGCCAGGCGCCGGACCCCGCCGGCGGCGTCGTGTCGTTCGCCTCCGCGATCTACGACGCGTAAACCGCGCGACGGCCCGGCCGGCATCGGCGTTGTCGTCAGCCGATCAGGAAGTCGGCGACGAGCCAGGCGGCCATGAAGAGGGCGAGGCCGAGTCGAAGGATCGTGCCGACGAGCAGGCCAAGGCCCGCGCCGAGGCCGGCCTTGAGCGCGTCGTTCAAGGTCTTGCGGTCAAAGGCCATCTCGCAGATCACGGCGCCCGCGATCGCGCCGGCGAAGAGCCCGAGCGGGCCGAAGAGGAGTCCGGTCGCGGCCCCGAGGCCCGCGCCGAGCATCGCCCAGCGTCCCCCGCCGAAGCGCCGCACGCCGAAAATCCCGCAGACCGCGTCCACGACGACGGACAGCGCCGCCAGCACGGCGAGCGCGGAGATCGTCCAGAGCGAGACGTAGCCCGGAAGCAGCCAGCGGTGCAGGACGGCGGCGACGAGGATCAGCGGCGCGCCGGGCAAGGCCGGCAGGATCGCGCCCGAGACGCCGGCGACGATCAGCGCTCCGGTCAGCAGCCAGACGGCTTCGGGGCTCATCGCAGGCCTTCGCGCAGGAGGCGGAGGCCGAAGACGAGGAACAGCGCGATCATGCCGCGCCAGCAGGCGGCCGCGACGCGCTCGCCGAGCGGCAGAGGGGCGCCGTCGGCGAGCAGCTCCCCTTCGAGGAACCGCGGCGCGCGCGGCCCGCGGCGCAGCCACGCGTTGACGGTCAGGACGGCGCCGCAGGCCGTGAAGAAGATTCCCCCGAACAAGACTTCCCGGCCCGGTTCGCGCGCGGAGAACGGAGCGCGGCCCGTCGCGGCGCAGAGGAGCAGGACGAGGCCGACCCCGGCGAAAAACAGACCTCCGAAGCGGTACGCGAGCACGAGCCGCCGCCGGCGCGGCTCCTCGTCGCGGCCGGGCTCGGGCGCGCCGACCGCGACGCGCCACTGCCGCTCCCAGGCGAGCGCGTCCGAAGCGTTGCGCCGCGCGGCCGCGGCGAGAGAGATCCCCATCAGCGCGAACTGGGCGCCGGCGAACGCGGCCCACTCGCGGGCGACGTTCATCTCAGTCGTGCTTGAACCACATGAACACGCCGATTGCGACGAACAGGGCGGCGGCCCCGCGGCGGATGAAGACCTCGGGGACGAGGCGCACGATGCCCTCGCCGAAGAGCACGCCGAGCCCGGTCACGGCCGCCAAGGCGGCCGTGCCGCCGAGGAACACCGACAGAGGCTGCTTGGTCGAGGCGGAGAGATTGACCGCGGCGAGCTGGGTTTTGTCGCCCATCTCGGCGAGGAAAAGCGTCACGAAGGTCGTCGCGAAAACGCGGTAATCCATCCCGCGATTATAGACTTTTCGGGGCGGGGAGTTCGCCCTGGGCGGGCGCGTGGGCCTGCTCCCAGACCGCGGCGAATTCGCCGCCGTACGCCGCGACCTCGCCGGGCGTCACGGTGAACAGATCGTTCTCGAAGTTGTACAGCTCGGCGTTCTGGGAGAAGTTGTAGGAGCCGGTCATAAGCCAAGCGCCGTCGACGATCGCGAATTTATGATGAAGCACGCCCGTTCCGCCCCGGCCCGCGCTCAGGCGCAGCCCCACGCCGGCGTTCGACAGCGAGAGCACGGGCTGGGAGCGGCGGGACTGGGAGATGTCCGACACGACGCGCACGACGACGCCGCGCGCCTTCGCGGCGATCAAGGCGTCGGCGACGCGCTGCGAGTAGAGGCTGAATATCGCCACGTCGATCGTCCGCTTCGAACGGCCGAGCGCGTCCACGAGCAGGTCCTCGACGCCGCCCTCCGGCGAGAAGGCGTAGCGCGGGTAATTGCCGCCGGCGAACGCGACCGGCTTGAGAGCGTCGGCGGGCGGAGCGCCGAGGCCGGCGCCGGCCGGGCCCGCCGCCGCGTTCGCGGCCGCGGGATCGTGCGCGAGCCCCCACATCCAGGTCCAATACTGAGTGAAGCCCGCGGCGAGCGCGGCGTCGGAGCGGAAGATCGCGTTCTCGAAGTTCTTCTGGTCGGCCGCGTCGGTCCAGTTGAAGGAGCCGGTCGCGAGCAGCTCGCCGTCGAAGACGGCGAACTTGTTGTGCATGATGCCGAAGGAGCCGCCGCCCTTGAGGATGCGGACGGGCACGCCGCCGGCGAGCAGGCTCTGATATTCCGGAGAAGGGCCGCTGCCGGCGTTCGGCGCGGCCGGCGTCGTGTGGCTCTCGTCGTAGACGAGCCGGACGTCCACCCCGCGGGCCTTGGCGCGCAGAAGGGCGTCGGCGACCGCGGTCAGGCGCAGGTCGTAGAGCGAGAGGAGCAAGGTCTTCTCGGTGCGGTCGATCGCCGCGACGAGCGACTCGGGGATGCGCTCGGTCCGGCTGAACTGGACGCCCTTGATCGAGAGGCCCTTGAAAACGACGACCGGGACCGGCGGCAGGGCGGCGAACGCGGGAAGCGAGGGAACCGGCGGGCGCACGGCCGGCAGGCCGGGCAGCGGGATCGGGAAAGCGGAGGACCAGGCGGCATCGGGAAGGCCCGCCCAGGACGGCGAACCCGCGGCCAGCAGGAGGACGAGGGCGCCTCCCATGATCTTCACAGTCCGAGGATAGGCCTTTATTCATGGGCCCGCATGGGCCCCCCGGCCCATGCATAGCTAGGTCCAAAGACCTATACGCCGCCGTCTAGACTCAAGCCCGTAGGACTGCTACGATTGGACCGCGTGAAGCCTCCCAAGGAATGGTCCGTGTATCTTGTGCGCTGCGCCGACGAGAGCCTGTACACCGGCATCGCCAAGGACGTCGCCGCCCGCATATCGGCGCACAACTCGGGAAAGGGCGCGGCGTACACGCGCAGCCGCCGGCCCGTCAGCCTGGTTTACCACAAGAAAGGCATGACCCGCTCCGCCGCCCTCATCGAGGAAGCCCGGATCAAATCCCTCGAGCGCGCCGAGAAGCTCGCTTTCCTCAGGAAAGCGGTGAAGACTTTAAGCCGAGCGGCGGGAGCTTTCGCCCTCCTCTGGACCCTCGCCGCCCCCGCCCGCGCGATCCCGGTGTTCAACAAGGAAAACACGATCATGCTGTCGTCGGCCGTCCCCCAGGCCTTCACCGGGGACACCGGCATCGCGGCGTACGCTCCGCTGCGCATGTATTATCTGCCCGCGATCTCGAGCGGCGCGCCGCAGGCGAGCTCCGGCACGGCGATCCTCTCCGCGACCTCGGTCGACGGGGAGACGTGGGTTCAGGAAGCGGGCGTGCGCGTGGACACGAACACCGTGCCTTCGGTTTCGGCCAGCTCGATCACGGGCTGCGCGCTGCAGCCGCTGACGGGCGGAGGCTTCAGGATGCTCTATTCGATCGTCTCGACGACCGGCGCCTTCCGCATACACAGCGCGACCTCGGCCGACGGCCTGTCCTGGGCGAACGAAGCGGGCGCAGCGGTCGACGGCGCGGCGAACTACGTCGGCGTGCCGCGCCTCGTCGTCCTCAACTCCGGGGACTGGCGGCTGTATTACACGCGCGACTTCAACGGGGGCGACGACCTCCCGGACCGGCAGATCTTCACCGCGCGCTCGACCGACCAGGGCGCGACCTGGGGAGCTTCCTCGGTCGTCCTGTCCACGACCGCCTACGAGTCCGGCGCCGCCAAGCTGACCGACGGCAGGATCCGTCTTTTCTATACCCAGCCGCAGAGCGCCAGCTCCAGCGCGACCGTGATCCTGAGCGCCTTGTCGAGCGACGCCCTGGGCTCCTCCTTCTCGATGGAGACCGGCGTCAGGATCTCCACCCCCGTGGGCACGGGAGCCCTCGCCTTTCCCGTCCCCGTCCGATCCACCGACTCCTTCCGCTGGCGACTGTATTACTCCTACTACGAGGCGTTCAACTCGACCGGCGACATCCATTCGGCGCTGACCGGCGCGCCCGCCCCCGTCTCGTTGTCTCCGTCGACGCTGTACCGCAGCGCGGGGTCGCTGCCGCTGACCATCACGGGCGAGATATTCTCCCCGTTCGCCCTGCTTTCCGCGGCCTCCATCTCCCGCGCGGGCGTCACGATCGCCGGCACGGGCGTCAGCCGGACCGACGATCAGCACATGACCGCGACCTTCGCCACGATGGGCCAGGCGCTCGGAACCTGGGACCTGACCGTGACCAACTCCGACGGCGTGGCGACCACGGTGGTCGGAGCTCTGACGCTCGACTTCGCGCCGGGCAGCGTGGCGCTGACCGACAACCTCCTGCGCCCGCGCAACGGCACGCCGACGATCATCGACCTGACCACCTTCAACTCGGGCCATGTCTCGGTGCGCGTGTACGACGCCGACGGCCGCCCGATTCGGACCCTCTTCGACGACGAGCACGCCGAGGGCTCCTTCGGCTTCACCTGGGACGGCAGGAACGCGGCCGGCGCCGTGGTCCCGAGCGGGCTTTACTTCGTCGCCGTGAACGCGCCGAAGATCGCGGTCAAGAGCAAGATCATCGTGATCCGATGAGACGCCCCCTGCTCGCCGTCGGCCTGGCCCTCGCCCTCGCCGGGCCGGCGCAAGCCGCCGGTTCGCCCACCTTGCGCCGCTCGCTGTCCACGCGCTCGGCCGCGATGGCCGACGCGTACGCGGCCGTGCCCGGCGGGCTTTCCTCGCTGAGCACCAACCCCGCGGGCCTCTCCGCCGCCCGCCGCCCCCAGCTCGACACGGTCTTCACAAGCGGCGTGCTCGACGACTCCTTCGGCTTCCTCGGCTGGGCCCAGCCGCTTCCCCTGGGCGTCGCGGCCGCCGGCCTCTCGTACTACG
>JAQTNG010000271.1 GCA_028714015.1 Elusimicrobiota bacterium
CCCCACTTCCATTTCGCCGAAGCGCTGGCCGCCGTACTGGGCCTTGCCGCCCAGCGGTTGCTGGGTGACGAGGGAGTATGGTCCCACCGCACGGGCATGGATCTTGTGCGACACGAGGTGGTTGAGCTTCATCATGTAGATGTAGCCGACGACGACCTCCTGATCGAGTTTCTCGCCAGTGCGTCCATCATAGAGGGGGCTCTTGCCCGAGGTGGGCAGTCCGGCCTGCTTGAGATAATCGCGCACCTTCTTCTCGTTGATGCCGTCGAAGACAGGGGTGGCGACCTTGAGGCCGAGTTTTTTGCACGCCCAGCCGAGGTGCGTTTCGAGCACCTGTCCGACGTTCATGCGCGAAGGCACGCCGAGCGGATTGAGGCAGATTTCGATCGGGGTGCCATCCGGCAGGAAGGGCATGTCTTCGGCGGGCACGATCTTCGCCACCACGCCCTTGTTGCCGTGGCGGCCGGCCATCTTGTCGCCGACCTCGAGCTTGTGCTTGGTGGCGACGTATACCTTGACCTGCTTGATGACGCCGGAACCGGAGTCCTCGCCGGATTCGATCGCGGCGATCTTGCGCTCGCGGTCGCCCTCGAGTTCATCGAACTTCCCCTGATAGGAGCCGATGATCTCCATGATCTTGATCTTCACGGGCGAGGGGTCGATCTCGACGTGTTTGGAGACGGCCGCGAGCTTGCGCAGCAGCGTCTTGGTGATCTTGCGGTTGGCCGGGATGATAATTTCGCCGGTCTGGCCGTTGATCACGTCGAGCGGAATTTTTTCGCCGAGGAGGATATTGGACAGCGCCTCGGTCAGACCCTCGCGCAGCTTGTCCATCTGCGTCTTATAATCCTCTTGGATCTGCTTGACCTGGCGCCGGCGGTCGGAGGGCGAGAGCCGGGCTTGTTCGTCGATCCGGCTGCTGGACACCTTCACGTCCATGACGATGCCAGCCGAGCCCGAAGGCACGACCAGTGAGGTATCCTTCACGTCGGCCGCCTTCTCGCCGAAGATCGCGCGGAGCAATTTTTCCTCGGGCGCAAGCTCGGTCTCGGATTTCGGCGTGATCTTGCCGACTAGGATGTCGCCGGGCTTCACCTCGGCGCCGATGCGGATGACGCCGTTATGGTCGAGATTCTTGAGCGCCTCCTCACCGACGTTCGGGATGTCGCGCGTGATCTCCTCGGGCCCCAGCTTCGTGTCCCGGGCGGTCACCTCGAATTCCTGGATATGAATGGAGGTAAAGATGTCGTCCTTGAGGGCCTTCTCGGAAATCAGGATGGCGTCCTCGAAATTGTAACCGTTCCACGGCATGAACGCGACCAGCACGTTGCGGCCGAGCGCCATCTCGCCGTGATCCGTGGAGGGACCGTCGGCGATGACGTCGCCCGCCTTCACCTTCTGGCCCCGCTTGACGATCGGCTTCTGGTTGAAGCAGGTGCCGGCATTCGAGCGCATGAACTTGCGCAGCTCGTAAACGCCGACGCCGCCCTTGGCGTCACCCTTGGGATTGCGATCGAAATTGCGCGGCAACTCGCCGTCCTTGGTGATGACGATCCGGCGGGCATCGACCGAGGCGACCGTCCCGGCCTCGGTGGCCACCACGACGATCTTGGAATCACGCGCGACGCGCTCCTCCAGACCGGTACCGACGAATGGCGCCTCGTTCTGCAGCAGGGGCACGCCCTGGCGCTGCATGTTGGAGCCCATGAGCGCGCGGTTGGCGTCGTCATGCTCCAGGAACGGAATCATGCCGGCGGCAACCGAAATGATCTGTTTCGGCGAGACGTCCATGTATTCGACCTGTTTGGAGTCGACCTCGAGAAATTCACCGTCGCGGCGCACCGTGACCTTGCCGATGAAATGGCCCTTGTCGTCGAGTTCGGAGTTGGCCTGGGCGATGACCTTGCCCTCCTCCTGGTCGGCGGTGAGATACTCGATCTTGTCGGCCGCGCGGCCGTCCTTGCAGAGACGGTAGGGCGTCTCGATGAAACCAAACTCGTTCACGCGCGAGAACACGGTGAGCGAGTTGATCAGGCCGATGTTGGGGCCTTCCGGCGTCTCGATCGGGCAGATGCGGCCGTAATGCGAGGGATGCACGTCGCGCACCTCGAAGCCGGCGCGTTCGCGGTTGAGTCCCCCGGGCCCGAGCGCGGAGAGGCGGCGCTTGTGCGTGACCTCCGCCAACGGGTTGATCTGGTCCATGAACTGCGAAAGTTGGCTGCGGGCAAAGAAGTCGCGGATGACCGTCGTGAGCGCCTTCGGATTGATCAGCTTCTGAGGCGTGATCGAATCGACGCTCTGGTCGTAGAGGGTCATGCGCTCGCGTACCAGGCGCTCGGTGCGGGAGAGACCCACCCGGCACTGGTTGGCCAGGAGTTCACCCACCGTGCGCACCCGGCGGCTGCCGAGATGGTCGATATCGTCGACGACCCCGTCACCGCGCTTGAGACGGACGAGGTACTTGGTCGCCACAATGATGTCCTCGGCGGTGAGGATGCGATTCTCCAGGTCGGCCTTGAGCCCGAGCTTCTGGTTGATCTTGTAGCGACCGACCCGGCTGAGGTCGTAACGCTTGGGATCGAAAAAGAGGCGCTTGAGCAGGGCCTTGGCATTGGCCGTCGTGGGCGGCTCGCCGGGGCGCAGACGCTTGTAGATTTCCTTGAGGGCCTCCTCCTCGTTGCGGGTCGGGTCCTTCTTGAGGGCGCGGATGGTCGCGCCATCATCCACCGCGGTGTCGATGACCCGGATGGCGCCGATGTCGTGCTTCTCGAAGGTGCGCACGATCTGCTTGGTGAGCGGCTCGAAAGCGCGCGCCAGCACGACACCCTTCTGCGCATCGATGGCATCCTCGACGAGCACGAGCGTGCTGACGTTCTCCATATCGAGGGCCTTGGCCACCTTGAGGTCCTTGATCTCGTAGAAGAGATTGAGGAGGTCGAGGTCGCTCGAGTAACCGATGGAGCGGAGCAGGGTGGTGATGAGAAACTTGCGGCGGCGGCGGCGGCGATCCAGGTAGACGTAAAGGAGGTCGTTGTTGTCGAACTGCACCTCCAGCCAGGTGCCGCGGTCGGGGATGATGCGGAAGGCGAAGAGTTCCTTGCCGCTGGCGTGGAAATCCTTCTCAAAGCAGATGCCCGGCGAACGGTGCAGTTGGGAGACGACCACGCGCTCGGCGCCGTTGATGATGAACGAACCCCGCTCGGTCACCATGGGGATGTCCCCCATGTAGATCTCCTCATCCTTGATGAAGTCCTCCTCGCGCAAACGGAGCTTCACATAAAGCGGGACGGCGTAGGTGATGCCCTCGCGGATGCACTCGATCTCGGAGTGCTTGGGATCGCCGATGGTGTAGGCAACGTATTCGAGGACCAAGCGTCCATCGTAGGACTCGATCGGGAAGACTTCGCGGAACACCGCCTCCAGCCCCTGGGCCTTCCGCTGCTTGTCGGGCACGCCCTTCTGCAGGAAGTCGAGATAGGAATTGATCTGAATCTCGATGAGATTCGGCGGTTGGATGACTTCTTTGAGTTTACCGAAGTTGATGCGTTCGGCGTGATTGCGGTCGGCCATGGATACTCCCGGTTAATTGAATGAGGACGGCGTGCAGACACGGCGGGTCGTGACAGGCCGCCGCGGCAAGAAAGAACGAAATGAGGGAAAGGCAAGAGACAGGCCGCGGATCACCACGGCCTGTCCCGCAATACTTGGATGCTGTGCGGTACGGATCGCCAAGCGTCGATTACTTGAGCTCGACCTTCGCACCGGCGGCTTCGAGCTTCTTCTTGATCTCCTCCGCCTCCTGCTTGGAAGCACCTTCCTTGACGGGCTTGGGTGCACCTTCCACCAGATCCTTGGCTTCCTTGAGGCCGAGGCCGGTGATGGCGCGGACTTCCTTGATGGCGCCGATCTTGTTGGCGCCGGCCTCGACAAGGACGACCGTGAATTCGGTCTTCTCCTCGGCGGCGGGTGCGGCGGCGGCACCGGCGGCGGGTGCGGCGGCCACGGCGACGGGCGCGGCGGCAGAAACGCCCCACTTGGTCTCGAGGTCTTTTACGAGACCGGCGATTTCGAGGACCGACTGGCTGGAAAGCCACTCGACGACTTGTTCCTTGGTGATGTTGCTCATAGTGATCTCTTGCCGTGGACTAGCGACTTCGGACCGGAAGTACGTTTAAGAGACGTGTCCCCTAGCCTGCGGCGATTGATGTTGTTTTCCGTGGACGGCGGCCCGCAACGGACCGCCGGGGTCGGGAAAGTGGTTGTGAATGGTTATTTGTTCCCCTCCGCGGCGCGCACTTTGGCTTGGAGGACATTGACGACGCCCTGCGGGACGGCGTTGAGCACGCGCACGAACATGCTTGCGGGCTGATTGAGCAGGCCGAGCAACTGCGCGCGCAGCGTGTCGAGCGACGGCAGTTCGGCCAGTTTGTCGATCTCTTTGGCGGTGATCAGCTTGTTGCTGAGCACCCCGACTTTCACCACGATCTTCTGCTTCTCCTTGATGAAGTCGCGAACGACCTTGGCGACGCCGGGCGAATTCTTGCCGCCGACAATGACGGCGGTGGGACCGATCAGCGCACTGTCGAAATTCGGCAGGCTCAGCGCCTGGGCGGCCACGCGCAGCGAGCTGTTCTTGACGACGTGGAATTCCGCCTTGTGGGCGGCGAGGCGCAGCCGGAGTTCGGACACGTCCGCGACGGTCATCTTGTCATAGTTCGCCAGGATGACGTAGTCGGATTTCTTGAGGTGGCCGGCCACTTCTTCGATCAGGTATTTCTTCTCAACTCTCATGGGTGGCGCTCCGGTTTAGTATTTGCTGTATTCATTGCCGGCGATGCGGATGCCGGGGCTTTGGCTCGAGGAAAGCGCCAGGGTAAGAATGTAGCGGCCCTTGAAGGACGCCGGCTTGGCTTTGCCCACGGCCTCCAGAACGACGGCGGCGTTCTCCAAGATCTGCGCCGGGGCGAACGAACGCTTGCCAATGCCCACTCCGATATTGGCGGCCTTGTCCATCTTGAACTCCACGCGGCCGGCCTTCACCGCCTTGATGCCGGCGGGAATGTCATCGGTCACAGTGCCCGACTTGGGATTAGGCATGAGACCCTTGGGACCCAGCACCCGGGCGATGGTACGGACTGTCTTCATTGCCTCGGTGGTGGCGATCGCGACATCGAAATCGAGCCAGCCTTCCTGGATTTTCTGCATCAGGTCCTGCAAGCCGGCATGGTCGGCACCCGCGTCCAAAGCGGCCTTCGGATTGTCGGTAAAGACGAGCACTCGGACCTTTTTGCCGGTGCCGTTGGGCGG
>JAQTNG010000272.1 GCA_028714015.1 Elusimicrobiota bacterium
GCGCGGCACCCGCCAGGAACAGCCCCAGCGAGCCGCCGATGGGGACCCCGAGCGCGCCGTGGACGACGAGGACCAGAGAGAGGCCCGCGGCGGCGAGCACGACGAGCGCCATGGACCAGACCTTGCTCGCCATGATCTCGAAAGGGGTCACCGGCATGGCGAGCAGGTGCTCGACCGTGCCGCGTTCGCGCTCACGGATGAGCGCGGCGCCGGTGAGGAGGATGGACAGCATGGTGATGTTGTTGATGAGCTCCATCACGGCCCCGAACCACGACTTGTTCATTTCCGGGTTGAAGCGCACGCGGAGCGCCAGCTCGACCGGCGGCGCCGCCGGCTCCCGGCGGCCTTCGAGGAAAGCATTCACCTCCCCGGCGACGATGGCCTGGATGTAGCCGCCGCCGGTGAAGGCTTGGCTCATGCGCGTGGCGTCCACGTTGAGCTGGACCGCGGGGGCGCGTCCGGCCAGGACGTCGCGCTGGAAGCCCGGCGGGACGTCGAGGGCGAAGGTGTCGAGGCCCGCGTCCATGCGCGCGTCCATCTCCGCGTGGGTGATCGGCACGGGCCGCAGGAAATGCGGCGGGAAGAAGGCGTCGGTGAGGCGCGCGGACAGCGGCGAGCGGTCCTCGTCGACCACCGCGATGGGCGCTTTGTGCAGCGTCTCGGGCTGGGCCGTCGCCGCCGAGTAGATCGCGAAGCTGAACGCGAACACGATAAACCCGAGCATGATCGGGTCGCGCCCCAGGCTGCGGAACTCCTTGACGCCGAGGTGGAAGACGTTGGCCGCTCTCATGTCAGCGCTCCTCCTTGCGGACCAACGCCGTCGCGGCGGCGATCAGCACGGGCGCGGCCAGAAGCAAGGGGACGAAGGACGACTCCAGGTCGGCGAAGCCCAGGCCTTTGGAGAACGTCCCGCGCGCGATCGTCAGGAAATGGGTGGACGGATAGACGCGCCCGATCAGCGCGCCGGCGCCCTCCAGCGAGGAGACCGGCTCGATCATCCCGCAGAACTGCACCGCCGGCAGGATGGTCGCGATGGCGGTGCCGAACAGAGCCGCGAGCTGGCTGCGCACGAAAGCCGACATCACCAGCCCGAAAGCGGTCGCCGACAGCGAGAACAGCAGCGCCCCGAGCGCGAGGGCGGGGAGGCTCCCTCGGACCGGCACGCCGAACACGAAGACCGCCATCCCCGTCATCATCGCGAAATTGACCATCGCGAGCCCGACGTACGGGATCTGCTTGCCGGCCAGGAACTCAAGCTTCGTGATCGGGGTGACGTAGAGGTTGACGATGGAGCCCAGCTCCTTCTCGCGCACGACCGCCAGGGCCGTCAGCATCGCCGGGATCAGCAGCAGCAGCAGCGGGATCACCGCCGGCACCATCGCCGGAAGGCTCTTGACGTCCGGATTGTAGCGGTAGCGCGTCTCGATTCGGAACCGTTCCGCCGCCGGTCCGGGGCCTTGGCGCGCCCGCGTCATCAGCCAGTGCGCGTGCATCCCCTGCACGTAACCCCCCGCCGTCTCCGCCCGCATGGGCATCGCCCCGTCGAGCCAGGCGCCGATATGCGCGCTTCTCCCGCGCGCCGCGTCCTCGGCGAAGCCCGGCGGGATCTCGAGAGCGAGGCTGAGCTCGCCGTTGCGCAGGCGGCGGTCCATGTCGGCGTCGTCACGGATCGGGGCGCGCTCGGCGAAATAGCGCGAGCCCGACAGGTTCAGCGCGTAGTCCCGGCTCAGCGTCGTCCGGTCGCGGTCCAGGACGGCGAAGGGGAGGTTCTCGACGTCCATGTTGATGCCGTAGCCCAGCACGATCATCTGGAGCAGGCTGCCCAGGCCGGCGAGGGTCAGGCGGATGGGGTCGCGGCTGAGCTCGAGCGCCTCGCGATTCGCGCAGCTGAGCATGCGCCGCAGGCCGACGAACGGCGTCGCCGGCGCCGGCCCGGCCGGGCCCGCGGCCGGCGGCGAAGGCTTCGCGGAAGGCTCGCCGGCCAGCTCCTCCAGCAGCCCGATGAAGGCGTCCTCGAGAGTCCGCGCGCCGCGCGCGGCCCTGATCGCCGCCGGCGCGTCGCTGGCGAGCACCCGCCCGGCGTGCATCAGGGAGACGCGGTCGCAGCGCTCGGCCTCGTTCATGAAGTGGGTGGAGATGAAGACCGTGACTCCGTCGCGCCGGGCGAGATCGACGATGATCTGCCAGAAGGCGTCGCGGGCGATCGGGTCGACGCCCGACGTGGGCTCGTCCAGGATCAAGGTCTCGGGCCGGTGGATCATCGCGACCGCCAGCGAGAGGCGCTGGCGCTGGCCCAGCGGGAGGGCGCCGGGCAGGGAGTCCATGATCGCCGTCAGGCCGAAGGGCTCGGCCATCTCCGCGACGCGCGCCTGTATTCCCTCCTCCGGCAGGCGGAACAGCCGCGCGTGGAGGACCAGGTTCTGCCGCACGGTGAGCTCCCCGTAGAGCGAGAACGACTGCGTCATGTAGCCGACCCGCCGCCGCGCGTCCAGGTCCCGCGCGTCGATCGGGCGCCCGAACAGCAGGGCCTGCCCGGCTGTCGCGGGCAAAAGGCCGGTCAGCATCTTCATCGTCGTCGTCTTGCCGCAGCCGTTGGAGCCGAGGAAGCCGAAGATCTCGCCGCGGCCGATGCGGAAGCTCACGCGGTCGACCGCGGTGAAGCCGCCGAAGCGCATCGTGAGGTCGCGCGCCTCGATGGCCGCTTCCTCCCCGCGCGCCGCGGCGCGCGGAGGGATGGCCACGGGGCGATGCCCCTTGCGCAGGGCGTCCGGCAGCAGCGCGATGAAGGCGTCCTCCAGGGCGTCCGTCTTGGTTCGTTCCAGGAGCTCCCGCGGGGAGCCCGCGGCGAGGACGCGGCCCGCGTTCAGCGCGGCCAGCCAGTCGAAGCGGGCGGCTTCCTCCATGTAGGCCGTGGCGATGAGGACGCTCATCGCGGGCCGCTCGGCCCGCATCCGGTCGATCAGCTCCCAGAACTGCCTCCTCGACAGCGGATCGACGCCCGTCGTCGGCTCGTCCAGGATGAGGAGGTCGGGATCGTGGATGAGCGCGCAGCATAAGCCCAGCTTCTGCTTCATGCCCCCGGAGAGCTTCCCGACGGGGCGTTCGGCGAAGGGCGCCAGCCCGGTGGCCGAGAGCAGTCCCGCGATCCGCCGCTCGCGCTCCTCGGGGCCCTGGCCGAACAGGCGCGCGAAGAAGTCCGCGTTCTCGCGCACGGAGAGGGTCGCATAGAGGTTCTTCCCCAAGCCCTGGGGCATGTAGGCGATCCGCGGGCACGCGGCGCGGCGATGCCTCCGGTCCGACATGTCGCCGCCCAGCGTCTCGATGCGTCCGGACTGGATCCTCCGCGCGCCGGCGATGAGGGAGAGCAGGCTCGACTTGCCGACCCCGTCCGGGCCGATGAGCCCCGCCATGACGCCGGCGGGCACGTCGAGGCTGACGTCGTCGAGCGCCCGGACCTTGCCGTAGCGGAGCCCGACCCCCTGGGCGCACGACGCGCGTTCGCTCACGGCGGCATCTTCGCCCGCAGATGGGCCGGCCACTCGGTCTTCGAGTCCAGCCGCACGTAGGCCGTCCCGGGCAGGCCCGTCTTGACCTTGAGGATGTGCTTGCTGAGCAGCTCGGGATCGATCCGCGCCTTGACCCGGAACATGAGCTTCTCGCGCTCGCTCTCGGTCTCCACGGTCTTCGGGGTGAACTGGGCTTCCGAGGCGACGAAGGAGACGCTCGCGGGGATCACGTACTGCGGCGCGGCATCGAGCACCAGCCGCGCTTCGTCGCCCAACGCGAGGCGTCCCGCCGCCGCCGTCGGCAGGAAGAAGGTCATGTATACGTCGCTGAGATCGAGCATGTTCAGGACCCGTCCGCCCGCGCCCAGGACTTCTCCGGCGTGGGTGATGAGGTATTGAACGCGGCCGTCCCGCGGGGCCTTGAGCTGGCTGTGGGCCATATCCGTCTGGATCCTCTCGATGGCCGCCTCCGCCGCCGCCACCGCGGACCCGGCGCTTTCGACGTGCGCCGACGCGGCGCCGAGGGCGGCGGTCGCGCTCATGTGCCTGGCGCGATCATCCTCCATCTCCTGACGGGAGACGTTCCCCTTGGCCTCCAAGGCCCGGGTGCGCTGCGCATGCTTCTTGGCGGAGTAGAGCTCGGCCTCGCGCTGCTTCACCACGCTGAGCGCCATCGTCACCTCGCTGCGCGCCTTTCGCAGCTCGGCCTCCGCTTGCCGCCGGTGAGCCTCGAGCGCATCGGTGTCCATCATGGCGACCACCTGCCCCGCTTTCACGAAGTCGCCCTCCCGGACGGGAACGTCCTTCAGCTTTCCGGGAAGCTCGGTGGCGATGTCGATCTCGACGGCCTCGATCCGGCCGTTGCCGCTGACGATCCCTTCGAGCGGACGCTGGCGCGCGCAGCCCCGCCAACCCTGCGCCGCCAGCGCAACGACCGCCGCCGCGACGGCGGCGCGGATCAGACGCGTTTTATGCGCTTCGATCGCTTCAGCCATTCTAGATGTATCAAGCAACGAATCGGCCTGCCCTGTCGAACTTTCCCGGCCGAAAGCGCGTTTAATTGCGTTTAATGACCGCGTCGGGTCAGTTTTCATCGGCAGGAGCCCCCCATGAAATCCAAGCGCAGTTTCCTGAAATCACCGGCTTTCGCGCTCGCATTCCCTCTCTTTGGCCTTTCATTCGTCCAGGCCGGGACGCCGGCCGAGATCGAAGCGCGGTTCCTATCGACGGAGTCCTCCACCACCGTTCAGAGAATCGAAGCCGTGAGCTCCCGCTTCCTGGACCGTCCCTATATGGTGAGCCCCTTGGGCGAAGGCTCATCCGGCGTCTATGACAAGGACCCGCTCTACCGGTTCGACGGCTTCGACTGCACGACGTTCGTGGAGACCGTCATGGCCCTGAGCCTCGCGAAGGATTCCGGGGACTTCGAGAGGCTTATAAATCTCATCCGCTACGAGAGAGGCGCCGTGTCCTTCACCGCTCGAAACCACTTCACCGATGCGGATTGGATTCCGAACAATATCCGGGCGGGCTTCCTTCGAGACATCACTTCCATCGTGGCCGGCAAAGAGGGAAATCAAATCGCAAGCGCCGTCATCGATAAGGCCGGCTGGTATCGGAAGATGGGCGTCTCGAGCTTAAGCGTTCCCGGAGCCTCGCAGCAGGATCTCGCCGCGCTTCTCGCAAACCTCAATTCCGAAGGACAAAACATCCCGCCGAAAACCGTCAGCATTCCCTATGTCAGCCTCGATTCTATTTTCACCGCGTGCGGCGGGGTCAATGAGGA
>JAQTNG010000273.1 GCA_028714015.1 Elusimicrobiota bacterium
GGGAAGCGACCTTCGGCCGCCAGAGCTACCGCCTCGGCAGCGGCCTCCTGCTCGACGACGACGGCGCGGGCCTGACGGGCGCTTCCGCCCGCGGCGAGCTTCCGTGGTGGAACATGAAGCTCGAAGGCTTCCTCTTCAACGACCGCAACCCCCTGAACGCCTCCGGGCCGAACAGCCTCGACCTCGCCGGGCTCTCCCTGGATCTCCCCGGCGAGGGCGTCTGGCAGCTGAACCAGCTCTTCGAGCGCGACCGCACCCAGCAGACCGTCTACGGCTGCAGCTACACGGGCAATCCGCAGGCCAACGGCTGCCTCGTCTCCAAGGCGGTGCGCAGCTTCACGAGCCTGCGCTACCAGATCAGCTACGGGCCGATGGTGTTCGACGGCGAGGCCGCGATCGAGAAGGGCTACGCGACCCCGACCGGCCCCGCGCCCGCGGGCAACCACATCACCTACAACGGCAACGCCGA
This sequence comes from Elusimicrobiota bacterium, assembly GCA_028714015.1. GTDB lineage: Bacteria > Elusimicrobiota > Elusimicrobia > UBA1565 > UBA9628 > GWA2-66-18. Next base: position 470 of record JAQTNG010000273.1, read on the forward strand.
GGTCGTGCGCATGAAGTGGAAGCAGTCCCTCTACAAGACCGGCGAGGGCATCGCCCGCGTCTCGGTCGCGCGCGGCTCCGGAGACAACCCCGGCACGCCGACCACGGACGAGGCGTTCTTCCCGAGCCGCGGCCATCGCTACAACGGCCTCGAGCGCGTGGGCTTCGGCGAGCTCTTCGCCGCGACCGCGTACGACGCGTTCGGGGGGAACTACTCGACCACCACCGCCAGCGGCCTGCGCAACGGCGCTTCCGGCCTCGTGGTGGTCGGCGCCGGCTACACGCCGCCCGCCTACAAGAGCCTCACGCTCGACATCGACTTCTTCCTGTATCAGGCCGAGCGCATCTCTTCCGGCTCCCGAACCTTGGGCACGGAGTGGGACGTGCGCGTGCGCTATCCGATCCGCGACCAGCTGAACATCGCCGCGGGCATGGCCTACTTCCGCGCCGGCAAGTTCACGGACCCGGGCCGCTCGATCGCCCGCAAGTACTCCTTCGAAGTCTCCGGCCGCTTCTAACGCCCTCCGGCGGCCCTTGACTGGACCCATATCCAGGCCTATACTTGGATATATGGATAAGATCATCCCCATCAGCGAGTTCCAGGTCCGGGCCAAGAAGTGGGTGGACCAGGTACGAGACACCGACCAGCCCGTGATCATCACCCAGCGCGGCAAGCCCGCCGCCGTGCTCGTCAGCTGCGATGAGTATGAGGGCATGCAGGCGACGCTCGATGAGATGTCTTATCCCGACTGGAAGAAGAGGCTCGCTCGCGCCAAACGAGAGCTAGCTGCGGGCAAATGGCAAAGCCTGGAATCCTACACAAAGGAGCGAGCGGCTAAGCGGTGAAGGTCGCACTCCTACCTCAAGCCAAGGCCGACCTGTCGGCCATAACGGCCCCTCTTTTGACCAAGGTGCTAAAGCGCCTCGAGGTCCTGCGAAACTACCCGCAGCTCGGATGCGCCCTGACCGGCCACCTTGCCGGCTATCGCAGCACGGTCGTCTCATCCTTGCGCATCGTCTACACAGTGTCCGGGGAGACCGTCGTGGTCTCTTATGTCCGGCACTGCCGGCGATCCTGAGCGCCCGCCGGGCCGCCTGACAGGCCGTCTAAGGCTCACTGCCAGCTGATTTCGGGCCCTTCGACGTCTTCAATCCCCGCGCCCGACCTAGGGCCGTTTACGGGCGATTTGGGGGGGTCCGATTCGCCTTCGGCGGGCCGTTGCTCGCCATTTGTCGGCTTCTGCCGCCTTAAAAGAGACCGCAATCTCCACCGGCCGCGAGGCGGGGGGGAGGGGAACAAAATCAGCCATTTCCAGTCGAGGATTCCCCAAAGTTATCCCCACGCCGTCCACCGCCGGCTGTCCTTACCCTGTCGTATATGTCTTATGATTAATTCTTAAGACAACCGTGCTGCCATATAAAGACGATAGAGAACGACCAATTCATCTATTCACGACTTATCCACAGCCGGTAGACCTTTTTGCTGACATATGCGATAATAAGGACATGAACCCCCATCGCGTCAGACTCAAGCTGCCCAACGGAGCCGAGCTCGAGGTCGAGGGTGACGCGGAGTTCGTGCGCCAGGAGCGCGAGGAGTTCGTGCTGCGCCAGACGCCGCCGGCCGGCGCCGCCGCGGAGGGCTCGCGGCGGGAGCCCCGGGTCGAATGGAGCGCGGTGGTGGAGGCCAAGAGCGGCGGCCTGACCCTGCGCGGCAAGATCCCGGGAGGCGACAAAGCGGGCAAGGACGCCTGCCTGGTGCTCCTGATGGCCTCGGAGAGGCTCCTGAGCCAGCCCAAACCCACGGCGACCATGGTGGCCAAGTGGCTGCGCGCCTCGGGGTATCCGATAGGACGGATGGACCGGACCTTGCAGGACGCGATCTCCCAGGGCGAACTGCTGTCTTCAGGCTCGCGCCGGTCCCGGCGCTACGAGCTCACGGCCACGGGCAAGATCAAGGCCCTTCTGTTGGCCGAGCAGCTGACGGCGGCCGTCCTGGGCAAACGACCTTAAACCCAGCCGAGGCCGCGCGCCGAACGACGCGCCGGCCGGGCCCGGGGGACTAAAAACCAGCCAAACGATCCAGCCGGTCCCCGGTTTACATCACTATTGATAATATTTATTATGTTACATCCAGAATGGGTACGGCCGATTTTGGCTTGGCGAGAATCGCACGGAACTTCGCGCGGTTTACCTCGTACGGATAACGCCATTTTGACCAAAACGACATGGTTTGTGAGATATTCTTAATTGGCAGTCGAGGCCCTCCTGGAAGTTCGGCAAAAATCGGATCGAGCTCGGCTGCGCCGGCCGAAAATCGGCTCAAAAGTTGGCAAGATTCGAAAGATCCCGGGAGGCGTCCGGGAGGCCAAATAAACCATGAAAGGTCCAAGGCCTGGGTACCCCCAAACCGGCCGGACGGCAGAAAAGACCGCCAAAGACAGCCGGGAAAGTCGGCAAGTTTTCGGGACCCGGGGCCCGGGGGCGGGGCCTCCAAAAAAACCACCTCAGGACCCAGGGGGTAGGAGCCCGAAAAACCGGCTGGGATCCGGCCAACTTCCGGGAAATCCGGGAAGCCCGAAAACACCATGAAAGCGCAGGGGCCGCGGCGGCCAAAAAACCAGGCAACTTCGCCGGGATGCCGGGAGGCCTCAAAAAACCACCAAAGGGAACCCGGGCCTGGAGCCAAAAAACCAGCTCGGAAACAGCCAAGTTCGGACGATCCGGCCGGCGCCGAAAAGACTATGGAAGGAAAAAAGGGCCGGGAGGGGTCGAACGGAAAAAACCATCAAAGACCCGCGGATCGGGAGCCGGTTCGCGGGATCGGAAAAAACACCGAACGGCGGAGCTCAAAAACGAGAGCTCGAAGCCTGAGGTGGTTTTTTCTGAATTTTAGGCGGTTAGGCGGAGGGAGGGGCGGGAGGAAGGAAAAGACCGAGGCCGATCGCGGCGTAGCCGCCGATCAGGAGGAACGGGGAGACCAAAGCGGGGAGGTTGCGGCCCAGCGCGTCGGCGAAGGACAGAAGCACGAATCCGGAGACCACGAGCGCTCCCCCCGCCCCCGCGATCAGCTTCCCTCGGGGCGACAGGGCTTCCGTCGGGAGCGGCGGAGCGGGACGATCCTTCTTCGTGGTGTTTTTGTTTTTCGCCACTCTAGATCTCCCCCCTCGTCAGGTCCTCGTATGTCTCCCGCCGTCTCGCCAGCCTCGCCTTCCCCCCGTCCACCAGGACTTCGGCGGCGCGAGGACGCGAGTTGTACTGGCTGCTCATGGCGAAGCCGTAGGCGCCGGCCTTGAGCACGGCGAGAAGGTCCCCCCGTTCTAAAGGCGGCAGCGCACGCTGCCGTGCGAGGAAGTCTCCCGACTCGCAGACGGGCCCCACGACGTCCGCCATGGTCTTTTTCCCGCGGCGGGGCGAGACGACCTCCACGGGGTGCCAGGCGTTGTACAGCGCGGGCCGAGGGAGGTCCGTCATGGCGCCGTCGACGATGACGAAACGGCGCTTCGAGGTCTGCTTGCGGTAAAGGACCTTCGTGAGCAGCAGCCCGGCGTCGGCGACGAGATAGCGTCCCGGCTCGACGAGGAGCTCGAGCTCCGGCTGGTCCGAGAAGGCCCTTTCAATGGTCCGCGCGAGATCGCGCGGGTCCAGGGGCGTCTCGTCCTTGTAGGAGATGCCGAGGCCTCCCCCCATGTCCGCGAAGTCGAGCGGTATGCCGTCGGCCTTGAGGGCCTTCACCAGGCCCGCCACGGCGGCGGCGGCGCGCCTGTAGGGCGCCAGCGAGGTGATTTGCGAGCCGATGTGGCACTGGACGCCCGTGACGCGCAGCCGGCGGTCCCGGGCCGCGCGGCGGTACAAGGCGCGGGCTTGAGCGGTCTCCACGCCGAACTTGTTCTCGGCGCGTCCGGTGGTTATATGCGGATGGGTCCGGGCATTGATATCGGGGTTGAGGCGAATGGAGACCGGAGCCTTTTTTTTCAGACGGCCCGCGACGCGCGCCAGGGCGTCCAGCTCTTCGGAGGACTCGACGTTGAAGGCCTTCACGCCGGCGCGCAGACCGGCGGCCATCTCATCCTCGGTCTTTCCGACGCCCGAGAACACGACGCGGGCGGGCGTGAAGCCGGCCGCGCGCGCGCGCAGCAGCTCCCCGCCGGAAACGATGTCGGCGCCGGCGCCCTCGCGCGCGAGCACGGACGCCACGGCCTTGCTCGAGTTGGCCTTCAGCGCGTAGCAGACGAGCACGGGGCGCGTGAAGGCGCCGCGCAGGGCGCGGTAGCGGTCGCGCACGACGGCCGCGTCGTAGACGTACAGCGGCGTGCCGTAGCGACGCGCGAGCGCCGCGAGCTGGCTCACTTCTTCTGGGCCGCCGCTTTCTTCGCGGCCTTCTCGGCCGCGGCCGCGGCCCTTTCGGCGGCTTTTCTCGCCTTCTCGGCCGCCGCTTCCGCGGCCTTCCTGGCGGCGTTGGCGCGGCGCGTCGCTTCCTTCAGGGCCGCCGTGGCCTTCGCGTCGCCGGGCGCGGCCTTCAAGGCCGCCTCCCACGCCGCGCGCGCCTCTTCCCACTTGCCGAGCTTCTGCGCGGCCATGGCGAGCCCCGTGGGGACGCGCTGGGGCTCGAGGCCGGGCAGCGCGCCGGAGCCGACCGCGACGAAATGATCGTAGGCTTCCTGGTACTTGGACGCCTCGAGCGCGATCTGGCCGAGGTAGAACTCCGCGCGCCGCGCGTAGTCTCCGCCCTGCAGCTTGAGCTGGGCGAAGGAGCCCGCGGCGCGGTCGACGAGCTTGCCGCCCCAGAGGCTCATGCCGAGGTTCTCCTCGACGAGGGGATC
>JAQTNG010000274.1 GCA_028714015.1 Elusimicrobiota bacterium
CCGTGACTTCCTCCCGGCCGGAGCATCTCCAACCGGCGGCACAGCCCGAGGCCAAGACCGCCCTACTCGCATCCGTGGCGGCATGCGGAGACGTTCCGGCCGGCCAACTCTCGTTCTTGGACACGGCCGCATGAGCCCGGTCGCCGCCAACCTCGAAGGGGCCGTGCGAGTCGCGTTTTCCTGCGGTGAGCACGTCGGCTTCTGCCATTGCGCGAGCTGCGGAACCTGGGCCTACTGCCACGGGGTCAATCCCGAGAGCCGGGTGTGCCTCGACTGCTTCGAGTTCCAGCATCACACGACCTTCCCCAACTACCGGAGGCGGCACGGATGAAAGAACCGCAGAGGATGTGGAGCGTGACGACGTTGATCGGGGCAGGCCTTCCCAAGCCCGCTCTTGTTGGCTGGGCGGCCCGCTGCACGGCCGAATACGCGGTCGACAAGCAACAGGTCTGGCGCCCGATGGCAGAGGACGATCGGGACGAAGCGGTCAAGCACCTGGCCGGGATCAGATTTTCAGCCTCCGGCAAGGCTGCCGCGCGCGGCACGGACATCCACAAAGCCGCCGAGAAGATCAACCTCGGCCTTCCGTCCGATCACTCAGAAGACCTGCAGCCCTACGTCGATCAGTACCTCTCTTTCCTCCGCGATCACGCGCCGAAGTTCATCATGGCCGAGGCGCCGATCTACTCGCGCGCCTACCACTACGCGGGCACGCTCGACTCGATCGTCGAGATAGATGGCCGGGTGTGCGTGATGGACACCAAGACGACCGATCGCGGGCCGGACTCGCCGAAGCGCCGCCCGCCCTACCCAGAAGTCGCTCTGCAGCTTTGCGCCTATGCCCGTGCGGAGTACGTCGGTCTCGCGCCCGCTCAGCAGCAATACTCGGGGAGCCGCCGTTACTACGTGCTGCCCGAAGACGCGCCAACCGAGACGATGCCCGAAGTATCCGGCGGGCTCGTCTTGGTCATCTCTCCGTTCGACTATCAGCTCGTCCCCGTACGCATCGACGACGAGGTCTGGCGGGCCTTCCTAGCCGTTCGCGAGGTCGCGCGGTTCCAGCTCGATACAGCCAACCGTGTGTTAGGGCCCGCGATCGAGGCGACGGCGGCATGACCCCCGTCCCGCTGATCGAACTGCAGCGCCGCCTGGCTGAGGCTGGGCGCATCCGGATGGGCGAGAAGACCGCGAAGGCGATGAAGTATCTCGATACCTGGCGCCTGACCAGCCCGACGAAGGAACTGATCGAGCAGGCCGCGGGTCTGTACGGCGGGACGGTCAAACCCTGGACTGCGCCGACCGGCGAGCAGTGGGAGGTCGTCACGGCCGCCACGGATCTCCCGGTTCTCATCATGCCCGCCTACTCGCTTAACCGTCAGTACGAGTTGTGGGAGGGGCCGAGCAAGTGTTCGCGGCGGTGCGACGGCGAGACCGAGTTCAAGTCGGACGCGTCCTGCATCTGCAACGCGGAGGGGAACGATCGCTGCGACCTGCACACCCGGCTAACCGTCGTCTTGCCGGAACTCTCAACGATGCTCGGCTGGCGCCTGGAGTCGAAGGGCATGAACGCCGCCACCGAGCTCGACACATCGCTCGAGTTGATCCGCGGGATATCGCGCGGTGCCCCTTTCGTCCCCGCCCGCCTCCGGATCGTCGAGCGGAAGGGGCAGAAGGACGGCAAGGCAACCCGCTACGTCGTGCCGGTGATCGACCCGGCCATATCGTTCGCCGAGCTTACCGCCGACGCGACCCCCGCCCTACCTGCCTACACGCCGGCCGAACGGAGGCCCGGACTAGGGGTCGGGGATGCGCTCGATGTGACCGCCCGACAGATCGAGGGCGCGCGAACTAGCCGCTCTGCCGAACCGATCGGGCCAGCGGGCGAGGTGATCGACGCGGAGCCGATCCCCGTCCCAGATGAAGCACCGCAGCCGGAGATCGATGTCGCCGCAGAGAAGGAAGCTGAACTCTTTGAAATAGTGGACAAGCTCGGCGCAGGTGAAGATACCCGGAAGGCGTGCGAGAAGAATCGCAAGAAGTGGGCCGACGATCGATCGAGCTATCTGGATTGGCTTGAGCGCTGCATCGCGGCTGCCAAAAAGAACCTGGAGAACGCGGAGCCGGGCGAAAGCCAGTTCGCCAAGCGTGCTGCCGAAGCGCAAGCCCGCAAGGCCGGTAAGGAGCAGGAAGGCAAGCAGGAGTCGCTGGTATGAAGCACCAGCGCCACGGGCGGGACAACCATTTCGCGCCTGTTCACTTCGGCCCCTGCCCACTCTCGGGGAAGGTCTCCTTTGCGACTCGCTCGGATGCGAAGCGGGTTGCCCGTCACCGGGACGCCGGCCACCTGACTGTCTATCGGTGCTCCGACCACTGGCACATCGGCCACCTGCCGACCCGAGCGATCGCCGAGGGAAGGGCGTGCCTGTGAGCCGCCGCCTCACCCCCGAACAGCGCGCTGCGCAGAAGGCCTGGTGGCAGGACGTTCCCTGGGGCCATGATCCCCACCACGCCATTCTCGCCCAGCGCATACGCGCACGCTTCCCCGAGCTGGAATGGGATCTGCGGAACAGGGTAATCGTGCCCCGGCGCGTCCACGAGCTGCACCACTCGGCAAACGGGCCGCGCATCCCCCGCTCGATGCTGCCCGATTCGGTCTGGCAATTCGCGCTCGAACTCGACGGCGGCGACCCCGACGGTTACTTCACGAACCAACTGCTCGAGACCTACCCGGATGATGGGCTGGTGGCGGCGTGAGCGAATACCACTACCGCTATGGCTACCCCTGGTGGTGGGCCATTCTGGCCGAGTTCTTCTGGCGAGTGGAGCACTCGCGTTTCTTCCCACGTTGGGGATACCGGATGCGGAAAGCCTGCGAGCGAAAGGGCGTCGCCGCGTGAACTTCCACGCTGACACGTTCGACGACTTCCCGAACCACCCGGACGTCGAGGAATGGGAGCAGCGTCACCTCTGCCCGAACTGCCACACCGCGCTCGATGAGTTGGGCTACTGCGAGAGTTGCGGGCAGGCTTGGTCGGATAAGCATGAGCACCCGCGGGATGATGAGACACCCTCGGAGGCCGGGCGTTGACGCCGAGCCGCCAGGGGGAGCTTGCAGTCGCCGCGATCGACGAGCGCTTGACCTACCGCGAATGGTGGGAGAAGATGCGCTCGCCCACGAAGGATCACTCCTACCTGCTGACCAGGCTGGGGCCCTCCGTCGAAAGCCACCTGGCCTGGTTGAAACTCGGGCAGAAGGCGGAGAGGACGCGAGACAGCGTCGAGCGGACGCTTGCCCGCCTAGCGATCATGCTGCCGGATCTCGACGTGGCGGACGTGACGACGGAAGACTGCATGCTCTTCCTGCAGCTTTACAACCCGCCATCGTGGCGCAAGATCGGCTCGCACCTGCGCGTCTACTTCAAGTGGGCATGCGCCTTCGGCTACCGGCCCGACAACCCGATGGACCGTATGCCAACGATGCGAGCCGAGCCGGCGCGCGTCTACGACATCTTCACCGCAGCCGAGCAAGCCGCGATTGTGAATGGTGCGAGGCAGACGAAGATCCCTGCAGCCGACGTCGCCCGCGTGCATCTCAGACTCAGCGCCGGCACCCGCAAGAGCGAAGAGCTCGGCATCCGCATCCGCGACATCAACATGGCCGAGCGCTTCGTGGTCGTCACCGGCAAGGGCAACAAGGAGCGCCTAATCCCGCTTCGCGGCCCGGTCATTCACGCGCTCGACGAGTTCCTGTTGACCGAGATCCCGATCGCTGCAAAGTACGGCGGGCCCCGGCTCCCTCTTCCCGATGACTTCCTGTGGTTCCCGCTCCGGGCAGTGCGCTGCGGCCTCACCGAGACGGTCACCTGCTACCCGTGGAAGCCGATGTCGTCGACCGCCTACCAGGGCTGGTGGAAGAACGTCACCGGGCTCGGCAAGATCAAGTACCGCAAGGGTCACATGACCCGGCACACCTACGCGACTGAGGCGCTCGACGCGACGGACGGTGACCACGTTGCCGTGATGGAACTGCTCGGGCATTCCTCGCCGAAGGTCACGATGGTCTACATCCACTCGCAGCGCCGGCGCCTCGAAGGTGCGGCCGAGAAGCTCGCGCAGATGCGGAAGGCTGGCGGCGAGTAGACCATGCTTCGGGGAGCCGCTCAAACGTTCCGTTCAGGAGTTGACCAGACCCCGCTCAGGGAGCGAAGCGAAGGCGCGGAGCAGAATCGAACTGCTGAATCGTTCCGCTCAGGGATTCGCCTCTATGCGGGGCTTTCGCCTGACGCTCGCCTAGCCCACTTTCGCGCCCGCCTGGCCGCTGCGCTTGAGGAGGTGTGCGGGTGACGGCGGCGCATGGACCCTTCCCGTGGTTTGGCGGAAAGGATCGCCTCGCTCGGGCGATCGTTGATCTGATCCCCTCGCACCTCTGTTACGTCGAGCCCTTCGGCGGTGGCGCTTCGGTCCTCTTCGCCAAGCGACCGTCGCCCCTTGAGGTCTACAACGATCTGAACGGCGGATGCGTTCTCTTCTTTCGCATACTCAGAGACCAACCCGGAGCGCTGCAAGAGAGGCTCGCGTTGACGCCTTATGCGCGCGAGGAATATACGGTCTGTCGTGAGACCTGGAGCGATCCCGATCTCGACGAGGTTGAGCAAGCACGCCGCTGGTACGTGGCTACGTTCATGGCCTTCGGCGGCGGCGGACGCACCGGCCGCTGGCTCACGACCTGGAATCGTAAGGGACCTGCCTCGGTCGCCAGTGTAAGCGGATGGAAACGCGAGTCGCCGGTTGGCTTCGCGCAAGATCGCGGAGGACGCAAGCATGGGTCCCGAGCGCGCACCTTCGCCTGGCGAGTCGATCGACTACACGAGTTCGCTAACCGCCTGCGCCGCGTCCAGATCGAGAACCGGCCGGCGCGCGAAGTCATCGACTACTACGACTCGCCGGATACGTGCTTCTATCTCGATCCGCCATACATACCCGCGACCCGGCGCAGTGGCTCGTATGCCCATGAGATGACTCTCGAGGATCACGAAGCGCTGGTCAAGCAGATCACTGGACTTCGGGGCAGTGTGCTCGTCTCCGGATACGACCACAATGTCTACCGCCAGCTTGAGCAGGAAGGCTTTGTGCGACACGAGTGGACGGTTGCGCTCCAATGCGAGAACACGACCGGGCCGAGACAGAAGAGAGAAGAGGTTCTCTGGCGCCGGGTGAGCGCTACCCAGCACGCCACCCTCTTTGACTCGCTACTCACAGAATCGGGCGCCGCGTGACCCTCT
>JAQTNG010000275.1 GCA_028714015.1 Elusimicrobiota bacterium
GCTCGGCGATCGCGTCGCGGGCGACCTGCTCGAAAACGGCCTCCTGGTCCTCCCACACGAAGGAGAAGGACGGCGTCGGCTTGTCCGTCTCCGGCATGGTCATCTTGAGCTTGAGGACCAGGTTGTACGTCTTCTCCGAGCCCTCGAGCATCGGAATCGTGACGGTCAGGACCTTGGGCAAGGTGGCGACGTCCGGGCCGGTCTCGCTCTTGAAAGCCAGCTGGTAATTGTGGTCGTCGTTGATCTTGCCGTCGTAGTTGAAGGTCTGAGCCAGGCTCAGGTTGGAGATGCGCGCGAAGAGCGTGGAGCCTTCGGCGATGTCCTGCCAGCGGCCCTCAAGGAAGTCGCGGAATTTCTTGTGACCGAAGGTGTTGCCGATGGCGTCGAGCCACTTGCGGGCAACGTACGGGCGCTCGAAGGAGAAGGTGACGCGATCCTGTTTGCCGTCGCCGCTGTCGAGGTCCTCCTCGTTCAGAACCGCGATCACGTGCTCGTCGGTCCAGTAGATGGTGGCGATCGCCGGGTCGCCCCACTTCTTGAGGAAGGCGATCAGGGAGCCGAGGTCGTTGATGGTGCGTGAGCGTTTCTTCTGGATCAGGTCACTGGGCCTGATCTCCATGACCTTCGTGATGCCGTCCGCGTCGGGTGCGGTGTTGACTTTGAGTTCCATTGGAGGTAAGAATCCTTTCGGGATCGATTACCCCCCCCCACCGAATGCGGAGAGAGGGCGCGTGGTGCGGTTCCTGGGGCTTAGCTGGCGTTACGGATGGGGGTCACGCCGGGCATCTTCATCTGCTCGCCGTCCTGCGTCGGGTCGACCGCGATCACGCGCTCGCCGTTGATGGTGTGCACGGGGTAGATGGTCGGACGCTTGGGCGAGGCGGGCGTCTTGAGCGCCAGCGTCGGCGTGACCCGGCGGAAGTAGCCTTCCGAGTCGCCGTTCTCGACGGTGATCTTGATCGTGATCTCGGCCTTGGCTTTGGAGTCGTCGGACGCACCGACGGCCGTGTTGGCCTTCTTGATGGCGTCGTTCACCGTTTCGAGGAATTCGCCGTCCTGCAGGTCTTGGAAGGTGAGAGCGGTTTTCTTGGTCGACATGGGCGGGATGGGCTCCTTTCAAAGAGCGATGGGAGGGGGAGACCGGCTAGAAGCCGGCCTCGTCGATGGACGGGATCGCGCCGACCGCGACCGGGGGCGGGACGAAAGGGGGCGCGACCGGCTGCGCCGTGGTGTCGATGGTCGGGCCGCCGGCGACGGGCTCCTGGCTCTCCTCGCCGTGCGTGTCGGCGGCCTGGGCGGCGAAGAACTCGGCATAGAGCGCGATCGACTCGCTGAGGTCGAGCTGCTCCTCGTCGGGCACGGGCTGGTCATAGCGCGGCGTCAGGACGGGCAGGTAGTAGGTGTTGAGTTTGCCCTGCTCCTCCTTGGTGGCGAGCGTGGCGCGCACGGTGAAGAAGTTCTTCTTGGCCATGTAGAAGCGCTGCACGAATGCGTCGACGTCGCGCACTGCCTTGTTCCTGACCGTCAGCATTCCGAATGACTGATCAGGCAGCTTGAACAACACCTTGCGGATCTCGGTGCAGGCCGCTGACTCCCAGCCTCCACCTTCCTTCCTTTGCGGCGTGCCGATCGGGCAGATTTTACAGGCTGAGCATTTGGGCTGGGCAATGTCGGCGTCGGGCGTGTTGCCATTGCTCGACTTACAGTAGGGGATGACTTCTTCGCCCCGCGCGCGAATCGCCTTGGACTCCTCGAAGTCAGGGCCGAGCCAGCGGTTTTTCTTGGAGGCGAGCACTGTCACGCCTTCGATCAGCTTCAGGTTTTCGCCAGTCAGGGAATTGTGAATTTCGCCAGGCTGTCCGCCGAAATCCTTCATCTGTTCCATGGTCTGGATGATGTTGAGGCGCGGGAGTCGGAACTCGCTGCCGTTGTAGTCCTCCATGCCGATCAGTGGAATGGAGGCGGCCAGGCTCGTCGTAGCCGGCGGGGCGGTGGTGACTTCGGTCGTCATGGGCGTGCTCCTCTACGCCGCGGCGGCGTTGGCCGCGGGCGGGGTGTTCTGGGTGCTGACAGGGGCGGGGCTGGTGGCCGCGGGGGCCGGGGCGTCGAGACCGGCGAATGCGTTAATGCGCGCGACCGCGAGATCGTTGGCCTTGTTGAGGTCGTCCCACTCGCGGGTCATCGCGCGCTGCTCAGCCTTGGCGTCGGCGAGCGCGATCTCAGCCGCATACAGCGCCTGCTCGTACTTCGCGACCTCTGCCTTGATGACCAGGTATTCCTTGTCTTCCTTCCGAGCACCAATGGCGGCGGCGTTCTTCGCGTCGACCGTGCCGTAACGGGGCGACGTGTCGGCCACCTGCTCGGCGGCCAGGGCGTCGCCGATGGCCGCCTCGCGAGCGGCGAGCGCATCCCGCTTCTGGCTGGCGACAAGTTCCGCGCCGGGCTTGTCGTCGTTGCCGGCGACCTTCACGGCGGCGTCAGCGGCTTTGATCTCGGTCTGGATGGCGAGGTAAGCCGCATCCGTCTTGAGCGCCGTCTTGACCGCGGTGCTGAGTGCCGAAGCGCTCGGGTACTTCGACTTCTGGCCGGTGACCGTCATTTCGGACACGACGAGGATGAGCTCGTCTCCGCGATCCTTGAGTGCGCCCTTCACGTCGGACAGGCGGCGCTTGGTCTCGTCGACCGCGATCTCGGCGCGCCGGTTTTCCTTCTCGACGGTCAGGTGACGCGCGCGGAGATCGGCGCGGCGGGCCTCGATGTCGGGGATACCGACGGAGCGGTTGATGTTGATAGCGGTCGCACGCACCTGGGCGACGACGACGGAGTTGCTCAGGTCGAGCATAGGGGTTTCCTCCTTGACCGGCTCAGCGGTCGCGATTAAGATGGGCGGAGCGTCCTCTTGAGGGGACATTTCAGTTGAGTCCGTTCCGGTTGCAGCCGGGGCGGGCTTTTCTCTGCGATGGGGTGGCTGGATGGCGGCGACCTTGCTGCGGATGAACGCAAGCACCGGGCCGGGGAAGTTGCCGGAATCGCTCGAGGCGATCTCCTGGCCGGAGCGAAGGTCGAAAGTGGACTCGGCCCGGCCGTGGCGGAAGGTCATCTCCGTGCCCTCACGGAGCCAGAGCAGGCCGGGGTGGACCGTGGACTTGTTCCATCGCTCGGGGGCGTTCTGGAGCGGCGGGCGAGGCTCCGGCTTGGGTGCCAACGTGTCCTTGACCGTGTACATGCGCTCCGAGTGATGAGGGGTGCCCCCCGCCCCGCTTTTGGTCCAGACAGCGAGGGCTGAGGCGGTGAGCTTGAAGTAGTCGGCGCCCTGGACGACCCAGCGCTCGTCAGGTCCCGGCTGGTAGCGCGGCGCCGTGCGGAGTTCCTCCGCGATGGTCCGCCGCTCGTGCCAGGGGCCGAGCAGGAAGTACCGACCCGGGTTCTCCGCCTCGATCGCGGTCAGGGCGGCCAGGACTTCCGGCCAGGTCCGGACGTCGACTTCGGCGGCGGTTGTCATGCCGCCTCTCCCGCGATCCACATGCGCAAGCGTTTCCACCAGCCACGGCGGCGTCCCTTGATGCTGCCTTGGTTGGCCAACGCCTTGATGCGCAGCGCGTAGGTCGGCAGGCTGGCCTTGTGGTCGCCGCTCAAAGGGCACCCGCCTTCGCGCCGACGAGCCCGCGGCCGATCGGAAGCAGGTCGGCCTGGAAGCGCAGCGCCCGCTCGGACCCGAGTCCCTTGGCCCCGAGAAGCTCCTCGAGGGTGGTCGGCTGCGCAGTCGCCAGCGCATTGACCACGGGGTTGGGGATCACGCGGTAGGGTTTCGTCAACGTCGCCTTGGCGAAGGCGCGCCGCCAGCCCCAGTAAGCCGCGTAGGCGGTATCAGGGGAGGCAACAGTTCGGGGGCCGGTCGCCAGGGTTTCCAGATGCTTCTTGCCGGTGGACGTTAGCGTGAGCGCCGCATAGGTGCCGGGGATGCGCTTGACCAGCTTGAGCGTGGTCGCATGTTCGAGCGCTTCGCGGACGGCCATGCCATCGGGGAGCGCCCCGAACCAGGGCGACGTGTCGAGGCACTTGGCAGTCAGGCGCTGGTGGGCGATCCCTTGGAGCAGCGCCTCGATCAGGATGGGCGCCATCATGCCCGGGTGCGCGCTGACGGCGGAGAGCAGCGTGTCTAGCGGGGTCATGCGGCACCGCCGTCGCCGTCAGGGCGCCAGGGCTTGCCGGCCCGCTTCTCGGCGCGGGCCTCGGCGCCCCAGGTGGCGATCTGGTCGAGCTTGGCCTTGGCCTGGTGCAGGATGGCCGTGGCCCCGTCGGGGTTGCCGGCAACGATGGCGTCGAGCGCCAGCTGGATGTCTCCCTTCGCGGCGGCGAGTTCCGTGAGCATGGGGTTGGTCCTCTTCATGGTGATAGGGCGGGAGCGCAAGACGGCGGCGATCACAGGCCGACACCGCGGAGCCAGCCCCGGAGGGTGGCGAGGAATCCGGCCAGGTTCGTGGTGATGGTGGCCGCGCGCTCGCGGCGCACGGTTGAGCGGGCGATGTGCTGCTTGGCGCGGACGTTTGCGCGCTTGGCGGCTTCGATGTCGCCGTGATCGAGCGCGGTGTCGACGGCGTCCTGCGCGTTCGAGGCGAGGACGAGCTCGGCGATCGCGAGGCGGTGTTCCACAGCGAACTCCTTGAGGCTGGCCTCGATGGTCCGAACGCGCTCGTGACACGCCCGAATCTCACCGGAAAGGGGGACGATTTCAGCAGCCAATGGGATGACCTCCTTAACCTTCTAGGACAGGGGCATAAGCGTTATGTTCTTATTGGTTTCCAGCAAACAGGCGGGGTTGCGGGCGATGGTTTACACGGCGTTACAACAGGCAAGCTTGCGAGACGAGAAAAGGGATGCGGGTGAGGACGGAATCAGGCGGCGGGGGTGCCGGCCATGTAGACAACCAGCTCGGCCTGCGGGTAGCGGATGATCGGGCGGCCCGCGGTTGGCAGGTATGCCGTGTCGCGGTTCCGGCCAGGGTGGGCGAGGTCGACCCAGTAAGGGGCGCCGGGCCTCTGTTTGTGGCGCCACTTGCGCAACGTGGCAGGGGCGAGGCCGGTGCGCTCGGCGACCTGGCGCTCGGTCAGCATGGAATCGAGGGGGGACGGGGGCATGGGTTAGCTGGCCTCCGCAATCGAATCGACGCCCTGCTTGCAATTTTCAGCAAGCTCCTCAAAAAAAACGTCCGGGCTGACGCCAAGCACGCGCGCCACTTTCGAAATATCGAGGTGACCAGG
>JAQTNG010000276.1 GCA_028714015.1 Elusimicrobiota bacterium
GGACGGGCTCGGCGCCCTCGGGCAGGCGGGCCATCGCCGCGTCGCCGGCCGCGGAGATCACGGCCTTCGCCGCCTCGGACATCGCGGGCGCCTCGTAGACGAGGGCGGCGCTGCCGTCGGCGTCGTAGCGGTAGACGCGGCCGCCCGCGTCGACGGCCACGAACATGCCGGCGCGGGCCGCGACCGGGAGGCTCGACAGCGACTCGAGCACGGATTCCGGGCGGTCGCTGATCACGTCGACCGTCTTGCCGGCGGTCCGGACGGCCTGCACGGCCTTCACCATGTCCGCAGACAGCTTGCTGTCGAACGCGGAGTTGGAATCGGCGAGCGTCTCGTCGTAATCGGAGAAGACGGCGCGCTTGCCGGCGGCCGCGGCGACGGCGCGCTCCGTCAGCTCCGGACCGGCGGGGCGCAGCGAATGCACCTCTCCCGTCAGCGCGGCGACCATGCGGAGCATGAGGCGATGCGTCCGGTAACCGAACGAAGAATCGATGGCCTCCGGAACCCGAGGCTTGACGGCGCCGGCCTCGGCGGCGGATTCCGCGGCCGCCGGCGAAAGCGCCGCGGGGAGCCGCGTCTTCGCCGGGCCCGCGGCCGCCGCCCGAACCGAGGAGACCGTCAAAGCCGCGGGAGCCGCCGGGATCGCGGGATTGACGAAGGCCGCCGCCGGAACCACGGAGCCCGCCAAGGGCATCGGGGAGGCGGACATCGCGAGGGCCGGCGCGAGGAATCCGCCGGAAAGCCCCGAGACGGGCAGGGTCAAAGGAACGACGGGCGAGCCTGCGTTGAGGGAGCCGGCCTGGCCGCCCACCGACGGGACGCTCTGGACCGGGCTGCTCTCGACGACCCCGGCGAAGGCGACAGGAGCCGCCGCGCCCGAATACAACAGAACGAGAACCGCGCAGACAAAACTCGTCACGAGTTTTTTTGCTGTTCCGATCTCACAGGCATTCTAGTCGTGGCCTCGGTATCGCGCCACCGCCTTTAGGCCCTGGAGGCCTAGTATTAAGGACCTATCCCGTTTTTCGTCATATTTATCACTAAAATCCCGCGGCCCCTTCCAGCAGCCCGAGCCCCGTCGGGGGTGTTATAATCCATGTCACTGCGGTATGTAAGTTCTCGCCTCGAGCCGCGGTAAGGAAACCAAGGAAGCCCAGGTGGACGCCGAGATCGACCGCCTTATCGCCCTGCACGCCGACAAAGCGTATGCCGTCGCTTTGCGGATGACGGGCAACTCAACGGACGCGGGCGACGTCGTCCAGGAGGCTTTCTTGAGAGTCATGAAATACTTTGATAAATACGACCCGACCTTGCCCTTCGAGGCCTGGATGACGACGATCTTGAAGAACGTCTACTTCACGAGCCTGCGCAAGGAGGCCTCGCGTCGCTCGGTGTCCATGTCCTATAAGAAGGACGAGGACTCCGCGTCGCTCGAGGACTTCCTGGCCGAGACCGCCCCGGGGCCGGAGCGCCTGGCCCAGGCGCGGGAGAATACCGACCGCGTCCAGGCCGCGCTGGCTTTCGTCACGCCCACGATGCGCATGGCGATCATCCTCGTCGATCTCGAAGGCATGCCGCGAGAAGAGGCCGCCTCCACGCTCGGCTGCTCGCTGTCGGCTTTGGACGTGCGCCTGCACCGCGGGCGAGCCAAACTCAAGGAGCTTCTGTCATGAACTGCCACGCGACCCGCGCCGTGCTCGACCTTCACGCGGAGGGACGGCTGACGCCGCGCCGCGCGAAAGCCGTGGCCGCCCATCTCGCGGCGTGCGACGCTTGCAGGGCGCAGACGGCACCGACCGCCGTCGCCGCAAAGGCGCCGGCGCGCGATTTCAAGGAACGCCTCGCCGCGGCCATGAAGGCCGAACGGGGCGCGCCGACGGCGCGCCCCGCCAACAAGCTCGAACTGGCGCTGTGGCCGCGGGATTTGTCCGGGATCGCCTTAGCCGCCGCGGCGCTGGCCCTGATCGCCGTCGTCATCGGCTGGTCGGGAGCGCCGAACCAGCAGTTTGACAGAGGCGACGAACTCGCCGCCGGGAGGATGCCATGAGAACTCCAGCCGCCGAATCATTCCATCGCCTGGGCGAGCTCGCCCTGCTCACGACGGCCTTCGTCCTGCCGCTGGCGTTCCACCTGCGCTCGTACGATTCGAACGCGATCAAGTTCACGGTCCTGCAGTGGGGCTCGCTGACGATGCTGTTCGGCTGGCTGTGGCAGGGAATATCTCGCGGCCGCTTTTCGGCGCCGGCCTCCTCTTGGACCGTGCTTCTTCCCGCCCTCGCTTACGGGGCATGGATGATCGTTCGCTTCGCGACCGAGCCATACAAGCTCGGCGCGCTGCCGGAGTTCCTGACCCAGCTCACGATGCTCGTCGGCTTCCTGGCCGCGTTCCTCGGCTTCGCCGGGGCGCGCTCGGCCTCCCGCTTCGCGACGCTCACCGTCGCCGCCGCATGGCTCGTGGCGCTGTACGGCCTGCTCCAGGCCGCGGGGCTCGATCCGCTCGTCTGGAAGGGCGCTTTCGGAAAGGGCGTCCTCGGCGATCGCGCCTTCTCGACATTGGGCAATCCGTACCTGTGCGCCTCCTTTCTCGCCGTCGCGGTTCCGTTGGCGCTGACGCTCGAGCTCGACGCCGAGACGCCGGCGGCACTTCGCTATGCGGCCTTGATGCTTCTGCCCATCGCCGGCGCCGCCGTCGTCCTGACCGGATCTTCGCGAGGCGTGTTCAGCTTCTGCGTCTCCTGCCTTCTCTATGCGGCCATCGTCCCCGCCGCCCTGCGCACCCGCCCGGCCCTCAAGTCGGCCGGGCTCGCGCTCCTCGCCGCGGCCGCCGTCGCCGGGGCCGCCGCTCTGACCTCGACGACGATCGGCGACCGCCGGCCCGAGGCGGCCGAGCTCCGCCGGCTCAACATCGGCGCCGAACTGCGCATGCTCGCGGAGCGCCCGCTGACGGGATTCGGGCCCGGCTCCTTCTCCATTCACTCTCCTCGCTTCCGGTCCGCCGAGATCATCAAGCTCGACAACGGCCGCGGCGCGACGATGTCCTACCCGGAGATCCCCCTTCTCGGCGTCGCCGTCGAGCTCGGGGCCGCCGGCGCGGCCCTGTGGCTGTGGCTGTTCGGCGCGGCGCTGTGGACGGGCGCGCGCGGAGCCTCCGCGCTGCGCCGCGCGGGCGCGCTGCCCGAGTCCGTGTACGCCGCCGGCTTCGCCGCGGCCGCCGCCGGTATTCTCACCGCCGCGCATTTCGGCTGGGCGGGCTATTCTCCCGCGCCGGCCTGGTTCGCCTGGCCGCTCGCGGGCCTCGCCGCGGGCCTGGCGCCGCTCGCCGCGCGGCGCGCCGCCGTCAGCGTCTATCCTCTGCCCGTCTCCGAAAGCATTCGCCGTGCGCTGTATGCGCCGGCCCTTCTCACCTTCGCCGGCCTCGCCGTGATGCCGGGGCTTTGGCTGCGCTCCGAAGTCAACCTGAACACCGCGATCTTCTACGCCAAATGGGACAAGGACGCGTCCAAGGCGTCCGCGATGTTCGACCGGGTGCTGCCGGGCAGCGCCGGCTATACGATGGCGCAGTACTTCCACGGCAACGTCCTCAACGACGCGGGCCGGTACGCGGAAGCGCTGGCCGTCTACGACCGCCTCCAGGCCCAGGCCCCCGACTACGTCCTCGTGCACGCCCGGCGGGGCGAGGCGTACGCGAAGCTCGGCGACTGGACGGCGGCCGCGGCCGAGCGCTCGCGCCAGGCCGAGCTCGACCCGTTATATCTCGAGAACCTTCTCGCCTGGGCCGAGGCGGCGCGCGCCTCCGGAAACCTCGAGCAGGCGCGCTTCGCCGCGGCGAAGGCCTCGGCGCTCGACCCGCATGATGAGCGCGTGCGCCTTCAGATCGCCGCCAACGACCTCATGGAGCGCCGACTCCTCGCCAAGAGCGGACAGGGCAAGACCAACGGCCACGGCACGGCCCGCAAGCCGCGGTGAGCAGCGAACTCTGAATCAGTCCGGCCGTCGTCGCCCGCCCGCGCGCCGCTTGCGCCCGGGGCGCGAAGCGCGGGCCAATCTTCGCAGCGCATTCGACATTTTGTCGGGCGGCAGGACAAAATCGATGAATCCTGAAGCTTGCGCGCTCAGAGGCATGCCGCCGACTTCGGCGGATATATCCTGAGCGAAGGTCGTCCCGCCGTTTGCCTTGATGCGATTGCAGCCCTCGGTGCCGTCGCCGTCATATCCCGAGAGGATGATGCCGATCGCGCGCGCCCCCATGGCTTCCGCTAAAGAAGTGAAAAACCGATCGACCTCCTCGTTCCTGGCGGTCCGCGGGGAGACGACTTTAAAGGAGAAGCTCTCGATGAGAATATCCGCGTTCGGAGAACTCACGTAGACCCGATTCGCCCGGATCCGCATCCCCGTGCAAGCCGCCATGACCGGCATCTCCGTGTGCTTCGACAGAATCTCGGCCAAGTGGCTCGTGGCGGCGGGAAGCATATGAGCAATGATGACGAAGGCCATGCCCGTATCGGACGGCAAGGCGTCCAAAAGAGCCTTATACGCGTCAAGGCCTCCGGCGGAGCCGCCGATGCCGACGATGAAGTTCGGCCGCCATGCTTCCATGGTCAAGGGCCTACGGCCGCTGTCACCGGCGCCAAGGAGATTCCGTCATCGCTCAAAATCAATTTATGGACGTCGCTGGAGTGGCCCGTGCCGCGAGACTTGACGATGTACAGGCCGCGGATGCGTTTGTTGGTCAGAGCTTCCTCGATCTCTCGAACGACGAGCCAGGTGTCGATCAAGGATGAGACGCCTATTTCGCCGCTCGTGTAATACTGCGCGGGCGACGACACGAGGCTGGTGAAAAATCCGGTGATGCCCTTGGATTTGAACAGATCGATCATGCGGGTCACCATGGATTGAATTTCCTGCGCGCTCCCTTCGGACAGGAGGCTCGTCAGGGGATCGATGACCACGGATTGCGGCTTGAATTCCTCGATGGTCTTGTATATGTCGAGCAGATGCATCTCCAAGCCGAAAAAGGCGGGCCTGGTCGCCATGATCCTCAAGAGCCCTTTTTCCACATAGGACTCCAAATGCATATTGATCGACATCATGTTTTGAACGAGCTGGCCGGAGGATTCTTCGTAGGACAGGAAAAGACACCGTTCTCCGCGCCGGCACCGGCCCGCGGCGAACGCGGCCGCGAGGCTCGTTTTTCCGGTGCCCTCTGTGCCGGAAGCGAGTATCGTGCTGCCTCTGGTATAGCCT
>JAQTNG010000277.1 GCA_028714015.1 Elusimicrobiota bacterium
GCGGCCGGGGCCTCCGCCGCCGACTGGTTCGGGAAAAAGGGCTCCAAGGACGCCTTCCGCTCGGCCAACGAGGCCAAGGCCAAGGAGCTGATGGAGAAAAAAAATCCCCACGCGCCGGTGAAGTCGGGCGAATGCTCCAAGTGCCACGCCGACGCCAAGGACCCCGCCAAGCTCGCGCAGGAGCTCAAGCCCCTGTGCCTCTCCTGCCACGCCGACCGCGCCGCGGACATGAACAAGCCGGTCGTCCACTCGGCCTTCAAGGACATGGACTGCAGCACCTGCCACCAGCCCCACGCCTCGGACAACGCGCATCTGCTGAACTCGCCGGTCAACGAGCTGTGCGCCGGCTGCCACGATCCGAAGTCGGAGCCGATCGCCAAGGCGCACCACGGCGTCAGCGTCTTCGAGGGCGAGTGCACGGCCTGCCACAACCCCCACGCCTCGAAGAGCGCCAAGCTCATCGTCGAGGGCAAGGAGCACGTTCCCTTCGCTTCGCGCTCCTGCGAGATGTGCCACGAGAAGCCCACAAAGGAAGGCAAGGCCGGCATGAAGAAGATGCCGGAGGAGACCTGCTTCGTCTGCCACTCCAACTTCCGCAAGCTCGGCGAGAGCCCCGTCGTCCACGCCCCCTTCAGCTCGGGCGACTGCACGGCCTGCCACAATCCGCACGTCAGCACGCGCGGAGCGCTCATCCGCAAGCCCCTGGCCGACATCTGCTTCGGCTGCCACGACGAGACCCTCAAAGACACTCACCCGGTGGCCCGCCATCCCACCGCGCGCGAGGACAAACCCGACCCTCGGCGCGAAGGCAAGCCCTTCAACTGCGCGTCCTGCCATGAGCCCCACGCCGGCAAAATCCCGAAGCTGATGCGCGGCGACATATTCACGATGTGCGAGGAGTGCCACAAAAAATGAAAACCATAGCCCTGTGCCTCGGTCTGATCCTGGCGGCCGCCGCCGCTCGGCCCGCCGCGGCCGCCGCCGCCGCGCCCGCCCTCTCGACGACCACCGTCCAGCTCGTCTTCCCCAACCCGCCCGACAAGGCGCGCGTGAAATGGGTGCGAAGCATCAAGAACATGCGCGACCTCAAAGGACGCAAGGAGAGCTTCTTCGAGAAGATCTTCTCGTTCCTGGCGGGCGGCGACGTGAATCAGAACTTCTTCGTCGGCGCCTACGGCGTCTACAAGCAGGGGAGCAAGCTCTACGTCAGCGACACCGGAGCCCAGCGCCTGACCGTCCTCGATCTGGACAAAGCGAAGATCGACTTCATCGGCGAAACGGGCGACGACATGCTGAAATCCCCCGTCGGGGTCGTGGCGGATTCCGACGGCACCATGTTCGTGACCGACACGGGCGATCACTCGGTCAAGGCCTACACGGCGGCCGGCAAGCTTCTCTGGAAGACCGACGCCCTGGGAACAGTGGGCGGCAAGCTCAACCGCCCGTCGGGCATCTCGCCGACCCCGGACGGCAACCTGCTCGTCGCCGACAACGGCAACCGCCGCCTCGTTGTCCTGACCAAGGAAGGAAAATTCGTCAAGGAGCTCTGCTCACACGCCAAGAAGGACGTCTTCGCCCTCGCCAATCCCAACAACGTCTGGGTGGACAAGGACGGGAGCTTCGCCGTCAGCGACCCCCTGGCAGGCCGGATCCACGTTTTCACCTCGACCGGAGGCGTCATCGCAGGCTTCGGCGAGCCGGGAGACTCCCCCGGCTACCTGGCGCGCCCGCGCGGCGTGGCCATGGACTCGGACGGCAACATCCATGTGGTGGACGCCGTCTTCTCCCGGGTACAGATATTCAACAAGCAGGGCCAACTCCTCCTTTGGTACGCCACCCCCGGCGGCGGCCGCGGCCAGCTGGCCCTGCCGGCGGGCATATTCATCGACAAGGACGACATGATTTACGTCGCCGACGCCAAGAATCAGCGCATACAGGTCTTCCAATACATCAAATACGCGGAAGACAAGGCCGTCGAAGCCCCCGCGGAGAAGAAATGAGCCTTTCCGCGCGTAATCGCGCACCCGGTGCGCGGCCTCAAGAAGACGAACACCCTCAACGCGTTTAAAGCGTTCCTGCCATGACAAAATGATGGCCTTTTCGTTGCCACCGAAGATGTTGGCGAGAAGTCGCCGACGCATATCCTAGGAGGAGAAAAATGAAAAAGCTCATCACGGTGGCGGGACTGATCGCCGTCTGTCTCGTCATTGCCGCCAAGTCGCACGCGTACACCCCGACCTCGGGGACCAAGATCGCCGGTTCCGCCCATGACTTCACCGTCGCCTACACCGGCGTCGGCGGCGTCACGACCCCGGCCATCAACCAGTGCTCCACCTGCCACGAGATGCACAAACCCGCGAAGATGGCGCCTCTCTGGGGCCGCATGGACCCGACCGCGACCGGCTGGTCGGTGCAGTCCCATGACGTGAAGTTCGACCTCACCGACCCCGCGAACAACGGCCTGATCGCCGCCAGCGACTTCGTCAAGGCCCGCTCGGGAATGTGCCTGTCCTGCCATGACGGCGTGACGACGATCTCCAACGGCGTGGCGATGGCCGCGGGCGTGAAGCAGAACTTCGGCCGCGACCTGTCCGAGAACCACAATGTCGGCAAATCGCGGACCGCGCTTGCCGACGGTTCCGACGCCTTGATCCGCGCCAACGACGACCAGGTCGTCGATGCCGTCACCGGCGTGACCAAGTACTACATCGGCTGCGGAAGCTGCCACTCGATGCACGACAGCAAGACGAACCTCAAGCTCGTCCGCAACGCGGCCCTCGTCACCGGCCCCGTCTGCTTGAACTGCCACAGCACGAAGTAACCCTCACCAAGACCCCCGGGCGACCGGGGGTCTTTTTTGGGCGTCCGTTTCCGTTTTAAGGTGTTCGGCTCAGGTTGAAAATGATCGCCACGCAAAACGAAGAATCCGTGCTGATGGCCCGCCTCCAGACCCTCCGCTGGAAGGCGGGCCTGCGCTGCCCCCGCTGCCGTCACCAGGGCTGCTCGGTCCACGCGCGCGGCAAGGACGGCCGCCGCAAGCTGCGCTGCGCGGGCTGCGGGCGGACCTTCAACGACCTGACGGGCACGCCGCTGGCCCGCACGCACCTGCCGCTGACTTTGTGGGCGATGGCCGCCCGCCTGATGGCCGCGGGACGGCCGACCTGCTCGTCCCTGTCCGTCAAGCTCAAGGTGAAGCTCGCCACGGCCTGGCGGGTGCGCAAGATTTTGACCGAGGCGTTGAAGGACGCGGACCTCCGTCAGGCCCTCGTCCCCGAGGACATCGCATGAAGCCTTCCCTCTCGCTGCTGATATTGCTGGCGGTCCTGATCGGCGCGGCTCCTCCCGCGGAAGCGCCGCCGCCGCAGTGGCCTCCGGCGCCGGCGCAGGCGCGACTTCGCTTCGTCGCCGAGATCGCGGGCCCGCGCGTGGCCGGAACGGGCCGTCTCGGCGCCTTCCTGCGCGCCCTCATCGGGCTCGACAAATCGGGCGAGATCGCCAGGGATCGCCTCATCAAGCCCACCGGCATATTCGTGAGCAGCGGAACCGTCTTCATCGCCGACCCCGGCGCCCGCGGCGTCCTGCGCTACAACGAGGCCGACGGGAAGGGCGAGTGGTGGCCGCGATCGGCCAAGGCGAAGCTTCTCAGCCCCGTGAGCGTGGCCGGAGCGCCGGACGGAAGAATCTTCGTCCTGGATTCACTGCTCAAGAAGGTCTTCATACTCGACCCCAAGGGAAACATCAAGGGCGAGCTCGAAGGAGACCCTCAGGGCCTCGGCCAGCCGGCCAGCGTCGCCGTCTCCGACAAAAGGATCTACGTCAGCGACGTCAAGAACCACCGCATCGCGGTCTACGGTCTCGAGGGAACCTTCCTCCAGTCCTTCGGCCGCCGCGGCGCGGGCCCCGGCGAGTTCAACTTCCCCACCTATCTCTGGTACGACAAGGCCTCGGGGCAGCTCTGGGTGAGCGACTCGGGAAATTTCCGCTTCCAATGGTTCAACCCCGACGGCCGCTTCCTGGGCAAGATGGGCGAGAACGGCAACCGCCCGGGCTACCTGGCCCGGCCGCGCGGCGTCGCCCGGGACTCCGAGGGCCACGTGTACGCGACCGACGCGGCCTTCGACGCCCTGCAGATCTTCGAGCCGGACAACCGCTTCCTCCTCATCGTCGGCCGCGCCGGAGGCCTGCCGGGCGAGTTCAGCATGCCCGGCGGCGTCTTCATCGACGGCCGCGACCGTGTGTATGTCGCCGACACCCAGAATTCCCGCGTCCAGGTATTCCAGTACCTCAAAGAGGTCCAGCCATGAAAAACCTGATACTCTCCGCCGTCATCCTTCTGACGGGGGCCGCCTCGGCGGGGGCCCTGTCGGTCATCAACTCGAAGCACGACCTGTCCGTGGGCAGCGCCACGACCGGCCCCAAGTCGACGACGGAGCAGCAGACCTGCATGTTCTGCCACACCGTCCACCGCCCCGCCCAGCGCAGCCAGCTCTGGAACCGGGCCGACTCGGCGGTCCAATTCACCTTCTACTCGTCGAACTACCTCAACAACTACCTGGGGCAGGCGACGCCGACGATGACCGACCTCAAGGCCTCGAAGACGAAGCTGTGCCTGTCCTGCCACGACGGAGTCACGGCGCTCGGCGCCCTCTACAACATCGCGCCCAACACCCTCCAGATGACGGGAACCCTCGGCGCGTCCTCCGTCATCGGCACGGACCTGTCCAACGACCACCCCGTGCTCTACGACGTCAAGCCGGGCGCGGGCCCGCCCACCCAGCCGGGCACGGACTCCGAGATCCAATTGCCCCCGGCCGGCGACGCGGTCAAGGTCTACGGGACCACGAACCGGGTCGAGTGCACCTCCTGCCACGAGCCGCACGACAACACCTTCGGCAAGTTCCTGGTGAAGTCCAACGCGAACGCGGCGCTGTGCACCTCCTGCCACCAGAAGACGGGATATGCCTCCAGCGCCCACGGGACCTCGAACGCGGCCTACACCGGCGCGGACGGCGCCGCGACCACGGTGGGAGAATACTCCTGCCGCAACTGCCACATGTCCCACGGCGCCTCCTCCGCCCAGGCCTACATACTGCGCGGCGCCGAGGAGAACACCTGCTACAACTGCCACGGCTCGCCGTCCTTGCCCGGGGCCAAGAACATCAAGAACCAGTACGCGAAGGCCTCGAAGCATCCCACGGAGACCGTCTCGGGCGTCCACAAGAACCCCGAA
>JAQTNG010000278.1:0-3512 GCA_028714015.1 Elusimicrobiota bacterium
CATTTTGATCATGGCGGGAGCGCGCACGCCGTTCGCGGCATGGAGCTTCGGCGCGACCGGGAAGGGAACCCCCGGCGGCGCCTTGAAGGAGCTCGATCCCCAGGACCTCGGCGCCGCGGCCCTCAAAGGAGCCCTGGCGGCCGCGAGCTTGGCGCCGCGCGACGTGCAATTCATCGCCTTCGGCAACATGTATCAAGTCGGCCCTCACGGCTGCTACGACGCCCGCTACGTCGGCCACCGCGCCGGCTGCCCGCCGGAAACGACCGGCGTCGCCGTGGCGCTCGCCTGCGGCACCGGCCTCCTCGCGCTGACGACCGCGGCGGACGCCGTTTCCCGCGGAGAGGCCTCCCTCGCCGCCGCCGTGGGCGCGGACACGCCGAGCCGCCTGCGCCGCGACATCTTCGTGCCGTCGTTCACCGATTTATCCTGCGGGAAGCACATCGCCAAGACCGCCGAGGAGCGCGCCGGCGAAGCGGGGCTTCCGCGCGCGGCGATGGACGCCTGGGCTTTGCGCTCGCACCTGAAGGCGCGGGCCGCCGCCGGGTTCCGGGCTTCGGAGATCGTTCCCGTCGCCGGCCTCGCCGACGACGACGCGATCCTGGCGGACCCGTCGCCCGGGAGCTTCGCGGCGGCGAAGCCCCTGTTCAGCGACGGGACGACGGTGATGACGCACGCGAACGTTCACGCCGTCGTGGACGGCGGCGCCGCCCTGATCCTCGCCTCGCCGAAGGCCGCGAAGGGCCGGGCGCTCGGCCGCCTCGTGTCCTCCGCGCTGGTCGGCGTCCCGCCGGAGCGCATGGCCTACGCCGCCGTGCCCGCCGTCCGTCTGGCCCTCGAACGCGCCCGCTGGCGCGCCGCCGAGGTGGACCTGTGGGAAATCAACGAGACCTTCGCGGCCCAGGTCCTCCTCGATTCGGCCGAGCTCGGCATCAAGGCGGACCTCGTCAACCCCAACGGCGGCGCGATCGCGCTCGGCCATCCCTTCGGCGCGACGGGCGTGCGCCTCGTCCACACCCTCCTGCTCGAGCTGCGGCGCCGGAGCAAGCGCCGAGGCGTCGCCGCCGTCAGCGTCGGCGGCGGCCTCGGCATCGCCGTCTGCGTCGAAGCTCTCTGACGGTGTCAGGCCTTCAAATTCGTTGAATTCTTTTCGGAAAAAGAAACCCTTCACGCCCGCCTGACGTAATATTGAGTGCCGTGAGCGAACCCCTCGATACCGACGCCGACCTCGTCCGCCGCTGCCTCGCGGGCGACGAAAGCGGCTACGCCGCCCTTCTCGAGCGGCATCAAAGCCGCGTTTATTCCTTTTTATTCCGCCTGGCCGGCGACGCCCACGACGCCGAGGACCTCGCCCAGGTCGTTTTCCTCAAGGCCTTTCGTTCCCTGGGGTCGTTCGACCTCGATAGGCCGTTCCACTCCTGGCTGTTCGCGATCGCCCACCACGCCGCCCTCGACTTCCTTCGCGCCCGCAAGACCGACCTCTCCCTCGACCACGACGAGAGCCCCATCGATCCGGCCGACGCGTCCGACGGCCCTGAGCGCCTGACGGAGATCGCGTTGGACGGGGCTCTCGTCGAGCGCCTGATATCGGCCCTGCCTCCTCTCTATCGCGAGGCGCTCCTGCTGCGCCACGGAGAGGGATTGAGCGTCGACGAGGTCGCGGCGACGCTCGGCGTTCCCGAGGGAACCGTGAAGATCCGCCTCTTCCGCGCCCGCGAGATGATGCGCCGAAAATGGGAAGCCTTCGAAAAAGATGAAACCCGGGAGGCCCCTCGTCCGTAATGAGGGGTAGAGCCATGAACTGCGAGAACGCCCGACGCCGGATCAGCGAGACGCTCGATGAAGCGAGCCAGGACGCCGCTGTGTCCCGCCACCTGGCGGGCTGCGCCGCCTGCTCGCGCGCGCTCGCTCTCTCCCGATCTCTGAACGCGGCGCTCGCCTCGCTGCCCCAGCTGCGCCCGAGCGCCGCGTTCAGCTCGGGCGTGCTCGCTTCGCTGAAGCGAGCGGAGCGCGAGGAATGCATTCCCGCGTGGCCGCTCGCCGCGGCCTGGGCGGCGTCGTCGGTCGCTCTCGCGGCCGGCGCGATGCGCCTGTCTCTCTCGATCCCGCGCCTCGCGACCGCCGCCGCCAAATGCGCCGCCCTGACCGAGCTTGCCGGGCGCCTGGCGCTTCACGCCTTGCCCACGCCGCGCGCCGGCGCCGAGTTCTCGGCGGCGGCGCTGCTGGCCGTCGCGCTGTTTCTCGCGATTTCGATGCCTCACGCCGGCAAGACCCCGCTTATCGGAGCCAAATCATGAAATCCCTCCTGCCGCTCGCCGCCCTGCTGCTCGCCGCGACCGCGCCCGCCCGCGCGCTCAAGCTTCAGATCGGAGACGACAACGTGCGCAAGGGCGACTACACCGTCGAAAAAGGCCAAACCTTCGAGGGCGACCTCGCCGCGAAGGGAAGCGTGACCGTCAAAGGGGTCGTCACGGGGGATTGCGCGGCCTTCGGCGGGCCTCTCGTCGTCGAGGGCGAGTGCCGCGGCGAGGCCGCGTCCTTCGGCGGCCCGGTGCGCGTCGCCGGAAAAATCGGCGGCGACCTGGCGTCCTTCGGCGGACCCGTGGACCTTTCGGGCGTCGCGGGAGGAGAGGTCGCCCTGTTCGGCGGGGATCTGACCTTGCGCTCCTCGGGGACGATCGAGGGCGGCGTCTCCATCTTCGGCGGCCGGCTGAACCAGGAAAGCGGCGCGAGAATCCGCGGCGAGGTTCACAATTTCAACTCGCGGCTGATCGGCGCGATGGCGCCGGGCATCGCGCTGGCCGCGATGCGGGCCGACCGCCGCGCCGAGCGGGACGGCCGGCCGCGCAAGGTTTTGATCTCGGGGTTTCTCGCCGGCCTGTGCCTGCTTCCCTTCCTTCTGACCCTGTTTTTTCCCGGCCAGGTGGAGGCCGTCGCCGCGGCCGCGTCGGCGGATTTCTGGCGCGCCCTCGGCATCGGCCTGCTCGTCGAGATGGCGGTCGTGCCGGCCACCCTCGCCCTGGCCGTCTCGGTGATCGGCATACCGTTCATCCCGGTGGCCTACGCGGCGCTCGCGGCGTCGTTCGTCATGGGCATGGGGGCCTTCTTCCTGCTGATGTCGCGCCGCGTCTGCCTCAACCTCGGGAAGCCCGCGCCGTCCACGATCAAGGCCGTCGGCCTCGCCGGGGCCGCGACCGCGGCGGTCTCGATCGCGGGAGGATTGCTTCCCGTCATCGGCGGCGTCCTCGGCCTCGCGCTGTTTCTGACGCTCTGCTGCGGCATGACGCTCGGCCTCGGCGCGGTCTGGCTCACGCGCCTCGGCACCCGGGCCCTTTAGAAGCGGAAGGCGATGGTGATGCGGTTGACGGAGCCGAGGTCGCCGAAGGGAATCCAGGCGTAGTCGAGGCGCAGCGCGGAGAAGTCGAAGCCCGCGCCGGCGGAGAGTCCGGTGAAGCCGTCCAAGCCGCGCGTGCGGTTCTGGTCGTAGCCGCTACGAATAGATATGACCCAGGGCG
>JAQTNG010000278.1:3522-5212 GCA_028714015.1 Elusimicrobiota bacterium
GAACCGACCATCGAGGCGGGAAGGCGCGCCTCGACGCCGAGCGAGGCGTAGGGATCCTGGTCGACGGGCAGATTGACGTCGAGGCCGGCGTCGAAGGTCGGCGACACGTGCCACAGGCCGCCGGCGCGAATGCGCGCCGGGAGAGGATCGGAGGCGCCGCCGAGCTTGAGAGGGGGGCCGAAGTTCGAGATCGAGAAGCCGGCGTCGAGCGGCCCGTCGCCGATTTCGGCGATGTGGGCGGCGAGGAGGCCGAAGTCCGCGGCGGCGGTCATGCCGCTGCGGTCGTCGAGCTGCGAGCGGATGATCTTGAGCCCGCCCGCGAGCGAGAGGGGGCCGATGAGACGGCGCGCGTACCAGGCCCCCAGCGCCAAATCCGTCGGCGTGAACTTGCCGGTCGAGTCGCCGAGGGAGTTGTACGCGGTCTGGGCGCCCTGCGACGCGTAGATCAGGCCCGCCGCGAAGGCGCCGTCGCGGCCGAGCGGACGGGCATAGGCGGCGGAGCCGGAGTAGGAGGACTCGAGCAGCGCGTCGTAGCCCAAGGCGACCTCGCTCGGGGCCTCGGCCGCGATGCGCGCGAGAGACGCGGGATTAAGGAACACGGCCTCGGCGCCGGCGCCCGCGGCGGCGGAAACGCCGCCCATCGCCGCGGCGCGCGCGCCGCCCGCCGATTTCAGGAAAGCGGCGCTCGTGGTTCCGGCCGCGCGCGAGGAAAACGCTCCGCCGGGAAAGAGGCCGGCGCGGACGGGAATCGCGGCGACGGCGAGCGCGGCGAGAAGAGCTAGACGGGCCAGACCGGCCCCCGCCGCGGTTTTTCTTCGGGCGGAGCCCCGGGCGTGGACGGCTGCGGCCGCGCCGGTTCGGACGGGGCCGGCTCGATGGCCGAAACGACCGGCGTCTTCGCCTCGGGCTCGGCGGCCGGGGCCGCGACGAGCGCGCTCAGGTCCATGCGGATCGTTTCGTCGGGCGACGCGGCCGGCTCGACCTTCGGCTCCGGAACGGCATCCGCCGGAGGCGGAGGCAGCACCTCGATGGCGACCTCGGCCGGCGCCGGCTCCGCGGCCTTCTCGGGCTCCGGGGCTTTCTCGGCCTTGCGGGCCTTTCGAGGAGCGGGGACGGGCTCGTCGGGCGCCGGGGCCGGCGCCGCGGCCTTCATGCTTTCGACGGCGCGGGTCAATTCGCCCAGGCGATCGATCAGGGCCTCGTCGCGCGTGGACACCGAGGCGAGCTCGTCGTCGACGCGCTTGGCCAGCGCGCGCAGGTCCTTATGCAGATCGGCCAGCTCGCCCTTGATGTTCTGGAGATAGACGACGGCGGGGCTGATGCCGCCGGTCGAGGTCGCCGGATCCTTGCGGCGCTCGGGCCCGGGGTAGTCGGCTTTCGTTTCGAGCTTGGGCTTCGGCTCCGGCTCGCGCAGCGGATGCGAAGCGATCTGGGCGACCGGGGCCTCGTCGGGGATATAGACGGGACGGATGGCCGCGGGCGTGGACACTTCCTTGTCCGCGCCTTGCTCGCCCTCGGTGACGTCGGCCGCCTCGGACGCGACGCGGTACTGGCCGAGGAGGAAGAAGAAAAGAATTCCGCTGACGAGAAGCCCCGCCGACGAGATGTAGAACCAGCCGTCCGCCCATAGACCCATCATAGTAAAGCAATGGTATCCGTCCTGAGGGGGTAAAGTCAATCGAACTAATAG
>JAQTNG010000279.1 GCA_028714015.1 Elusimicrobiota bacterium
ACGGGACGTTCCTTCGCTGCCTTCTTCACGCTACCTCCTGTGTGTAGTGTTTTCTTTCGGTGTGTGCCTGCGTCCCCCGCCGGTCGTGCAGTGGCCGGACCCGATTGCCGTGGTGCCCCACGCAACGGGGCACTCCTCGCAGCACGTCGCCCAGAGGGCCGCCAACTCGCGTCGCCAACGCGACTCCTCCGGCAATCGGGCACTCCGGCCACAGATTCATTCGCTCGTGCCCCGCCGGCCCGCGCTCACGCGTCGCTCCCCGCGCGGGGGCCGACCGGCACCACCGTCACGCGAGGCGCCGCCCGTCCATGACGGCCCGCTCGATGTCGGTAAGGTCCCAGGACGCCACGACGACCCACAGTGTTCCCCGGAGGTGCCGCAGGAGATAGGGGTCGCGGTCGGGCGTCGCGCGCAGGATGCTGTTGGCCCACTCCTCGACTTCCCAGAGGACGTGATGGCTGGCGAGCGCGTGCGCGCCAGCTGACGGCGGCACCATCGGCACCAGCGACCAGCCTTCGAGCCGGTACTGGTTCTCGCCCAGCTTCGGGGTCACACCGAGGCCGACGGTGACGGCCAGTCCGGGGGCCGGGTGCCAACTCCGCGCGCTGGCGTTGAACACGGCGCGGGTCTCGCCGCGTTCCCATTGGAAATGCACCTGTGGACGATCCGCGCGGGCGATGGCCAAGCGGGGGCGGCCCCTCTCATCCACCGGAGCGCGCTGGAACACGCGGTCCAGGTCCACGAGCGGGTGCCCGTTCGCCAACTGCCGGTAGGCTTCCCCGGCCGCCGACCACTCCGCGTCGGCCTTGCGCCGCAGCCCGGCACGGTACTGATCGAGGCGACGCCGCGCCTCGGCCTTCGACATCGTGATCTCTTGGAGTTCCACGGCTCACACTCCTAGTTGGGTGACTGGTTTCAGCGGACAAAAAGCCGTCCTCGTCAACGGGCTTTTCAGTGGCGTTTGGGGCTCGGCGCGGCTAGACTTGTGCGGCGTGCGCCCGGCTGCGGCGGGGGAGAGCCGACTACGGATCAGAACGCTCATCGCTGCCCCCACAGAACCGCGTAGGCTTCCGCGATCAACTTCAGGTCAACGGAATACTTGCGTCGGAACGACTGTATCCCGTGGGCGTGCTGCTCCGCATGATGGGCTGGGCAGAGCGGGAGCGTGTTGCCCGTATCTCCATCGTTGTCCCGGCCCCGCGCAAGCCGTTTCGTCTTGACGTGCGCGCACTCCGTCTGGCCCGGGAACATATGCTGCCAGCCGAGTTGGTAGAGGTGGCACGGCCAGGTCCGGATCCAGGCTCGGTACGCGGGGTTGCCGCGTTCCTTCGGGATGCTCGCCTTGATCCACCCCGTGCGCGTGAGCTTCGAGCCGCCGCGCTTCAAGCCCTTGCCGCCGCGCTGAAGGCTCGTTTTCCGCACTAACTTGGTACGCTTCACGGGACGAGCTCCGGCGCTGGCTGGCGCTTCGGATGCTGGGGCGGTTCCGCTTTCGCTTCCTTCTCCCCGCGGACCTTGGCGACGGCGCGGTTGAACTTCTGGAGTCCGACGAGCTCCCCGTACTGGAGGCAGGCAGCGGCGAACTCCGCGGCCATCACGTCGAGCTCCGCGTCGGCGGCGGTCGCGTCGTTGGCGGCGTGGTCGGCGACCGCCTTCAAAACGTTCGGCGTACTGTTCACGGCCTAGTTCCTCTCCGGGACGCCGATGAGCCGTTCCGACTTGGCGACGTAGGCTCGGACGCCGAGGGCGTGCAGGGCTAATGCCGCGTGGATCCGGGCGAGGGCGGCGCGGCGCTCCGCGAGTTCAACCTTCGCGTCATGGAGGCGCTGGCAGAGGTCCCGGAGCCAGAAACCGGCTAGGGCGCCGAGGGCGAGGAAGGCGATCGCGTTGCTCATGGCGTGCTCGCTTCGAACAAGCGGACGGCCGCGACGTGCGGGCACGCAGGCTCCCGCTGGCCGCATCCACAAACGTAAACAGCGGGCCCACCGAAGCGCCCGGGGTCTGCCGAGAGCCGGGCAACGTAGTGGCCGGAGACAAAGGCCGTTTCCCCGGGGACGCTGACGAGCCAGCGGCCCGTCACGGCATCGCGCTCGTCGGCCTTGGAGAGCGGTTGCGGGACGACGCGGTAGGGCGCGGTCATGCGACTACTCGGCTAGCCGCTGAGGAATGCGCGCCAGGGAGGGGAGTTCGTACATCAGAATCTCCCGTGCGTACGCCCTTGGCCCCATGCCAGCGCGCTTGGCGTCCCGTTCCAGCGCCCGCAGGACGCGCGGCGGAAGCGGGATCGTGAACTTCACCATTCGGGTCGTTTTCATGGCTGCTAACTTACGGGGTACACCGCCAGGCGCAAGAGGGGGCGGGATTTTGTTACAAAGTACACCCTTGACGTGGCGCGGGTGTACCGCATATTAGGGGCAGCCGGAACGACCCGGCCACGCGCAAGGAGACCCGAGATGAAGCCCACGCCCAACGCGCTCTACCTGACGGACAACGGCGCCGCGCTCTGCTACGAGCACCTCGGCGCTTCCGCGAAGTACACGGGCTGCGACCTCAGCGGCCAGCCGATCCTCAAGGTGACGACGGCGGTCAAGGCCGAGAACGCTGAATGCGGCTACCCTGCGATCAAGTGCGAGCAGTGCGGAAAGGCGGCCTAACAATGGAACTTGGCGAGCGTACCACCAACGGCTGCCGCAACTGCGGCGGCACGACCGATCCGGCGCACCCGGATATGTGCTGCACCTGCTTCGGTATCTGCTTCGGGGAGCCAGACCACCGCGAGGAACACCTCGCCTACGCCATGACAGACCAGGACTCCGAAGTAGTCGGGCCGCAGGCGGAGGGCCGCTAGATGGCGCCCTACCTGCCGCCCCGCTGCCCGCACGGCCGCTCGATCGGCGATGACGGCGCCGGGTGCGCGGAGTGCCAGCGGTCCTGGGAGGCGGCGATGGCCGCGCTGCCCGGGACGATCCGCGTGGACCTCCCGACGTTGGCGGTCGAGGAGCTCCACGACGCCGACGATCTCCCGACGGCGCCGCCGCACTCGACGCGGATGAACGCGGCCGAGGAGCGGGAGTACGAGGCGTACGTGCGCTGGGCCGATCACCGGCCCGCCGATGATGTGCAGTTCGAGGTTCGGACCTAATGGACCGCGACTTCCGCATCGCGGAGTACGTCCCGCCTGGGCGGCTCGGCGTATGGGCCGTTGAACGGTTCCAAGTTAGCGATGCTGACGCTAAATGGGCGGCACTGCGGGCCGGGATCGCGGGCGGCGGCTTCGGTCGTGGCGCGCTTCCCGTTGGCGAATACACGAGCCTACGCCGTGGCGGCGAGTTGGTGATGTCCGATACGCCAGACGAGTTGCAAGACCTCTGGGACGTTGAGCGCGAGGCGCACGGCCATTGCCTCGTTGCCGGGCTTGGCCTAGGGTGTGTGGCCGTCAAACTGGCGCTCAAGCCGCGGGTAAGCCGCGTCACGGTTATCGAGGTCGCGCCGGAAGTCGTCGCGCTCGTTGGCCAGCCGCTCCTCGCGCGGTTCGCTGACAAGTTGGAGATCGTGACCGCCGATATCTTCGCGTGGCAGCCGCAGCGAGGCGTACGCTACGGGGCAGCATGGTTCGATATCTGGGACAACATCTGCGGCGACAACCTGCCGTCGATGCAGAAGCTTCGGCGGCGCTTCGCGCGCCGTGCTAACTGGAAAGGCTGCTGGTGTGAAGAACTGCTCCGCTAACTACGAGGTGACGCTGTGAGCGAACCGACGAAGGCCGTAGCTGTCGTCCCGGAGACCGTCGAAGTCCGCGAGGTGTCCCGCACAGTCGCGGAGCCGATGGACTTCCCCGGACTCCTTCGCCTCTGCGAGGAGCTCGTCTCGACGAAGTTCCTCCCGCGGGCGGTCGATACCGCAGGCAAGGCGGCGGCGCTGATTCTGACGGGCCGGGAGATGGGCCTGGGGCCGATGGCCTCGATCCGCTCCCTCGCGATCGTGGATGGCAAGCCGGTGCTCGCCGCCGACCTCCAGCTCGGCATCTTCAAGCGCGCGGGGGGGCAGGCCGTCTGGGAGCGGCTCGACGATACCGGAGCCGTGCTCAAGTTGCGGCACCCGAACGGGGACGAGCACACGGAGAGCTTCACGATGGCGGATGCGCAGCGCGCCGGGCTAGCGGGCAAGCAGAACTGGCGTGCCTACCCGAAGGCGATGCTCCGAAGCCGAGCGATCACGGCGGGCCTCAAGTCAATCGGCTTTGAGCCCCTGGCGGGGACGTACGATCCGGAAGAGTTGGAGCCGCTGCCCGTGACGGCCCGCACAGAGCCCGCCAGCGCCCCGCAGAAGGCCGGGCCCCAGGCGCCCAAGGCGGAGGCCGCCCCGAAGGTAGAACAGGCCCCTACGGGGCAGCCAGAGGCCCAGGCGCCGGTCGGGACGCGGCTTCCGGGGACGCCGAAGCACTTCGGCGGGCACGGCGGGAAGCTGATTACCGACCCCTCGATTCCCGAAGCGGACCTCTCCAAGGCCCGTAACTGGCTTGCGGACAAGGACTACGAGAAGAACGCCGCGCTCGTCGAGGCGATCGACAACGAGATGGAGATGCGGGCGGAGATGGCGGAACGGGCGGCGGGCAAGTGACGGACGCGGCGGCGGTAGGACCGGAGGCGCGTGTGGGGACCACGAACGGAGCATCGAGCCCGGGGGAAGCGATGCCACTACCGCCCGCCGCGTTGGCCCCCCTAACGGCGGCTGAGGTCGCCAAGGGGGAGGCGATCTACGAGCGTCTGATGAGCCAGCGGTTCCAGTCCCCGGAATGGCGCAGTACCTATGACGCACTCCGGGGTTGGCTCGGGAACAACGGGCCGGCCATCTTCACGGCGATCCGGGCCGGGCTCGGCTTGCCGGTACGGGGTGAGCCGTTCCCAAGGCAGAAGTTCGACATGAAGGCAGAGCCGACGGGCGCGCGGCCGGATACAGCGCCGCAACCAGCCCTCCCCGCATTTACTGCAGCCGAGCAGCGGGCACTTGACCGCGCAGGGGACGGCTCGTCCACGTTCCCGCGCAAGGAGACCGCGTGAAACTGTACAAGGTACTTGGCCCCGGTCACACGTCCTGCCACGGCGGCTCGCACACATGGGAGCCGGGCGTGTGGTACAAGGTCGAGGGTGAGATCGTCGCCTGCGAGCGCGGCTTCCACCTCTGTCGCGCGCAGG
>JAQTNG010000280.1 GCA_028714015.1 Elusimicrobiota bacterium
ACGGAACCGGGAACGGCGGCGCGGACCTGGGCGGCGGCCGGAGCCGCGGAGCCGAAGGCCAGAAGCGCGGAAAGGAGAAGGCGCATGCTCATCCTCATGAGAATAGCCTCCTATGTAAGGAAGCGCTTGGGTCCTCCGGCCCCCCTTTTCCCGACAAAAGTCCTAGAGGCCCCGTCTTGACGAACGGCGCCGGGGGCCTTACACTAGGCGGCAATGGCGAAGATTCTCGTGATCGACGACGATCAGTCCATCGTGGAGCTGCTGGGCCTGCGCCTGACCGAGGCGGGACACGTCGTGGTCACCGCGCTGGACGGCTCGTCGGGACCGATGATCGCCTCGCGCGAGAAGCCGGACCTGATCATCCTCGATTACAACATGCCGGCGGCCAACGGCGCGAAGGTCCACGAACGCCTGCGCGGCAACAGCTTCACGGCCGGCACGCCGATCATCTTCCTGACGGCGACGCCGATCGGCGAAATCATCACCATGGTCAAGGACGACGCCCTGACGCGTTTTCTGCAAAAACCCGTCGATTTCGGCCTTCTGGCCAAGACGATGGCCGCCTTCCTTCCGGGGCCGGCCCCGGCGGCGCCCGCCTCCGCCCCGCCCCCTCCCGCGCCCGCCAAGCTCTACGATCCCGACGCCCCGCCCGGCGCCGTCGGGGACGTCCTCGACCTCGACTGAGACCGAATTGCTCTTGACGAACCGTCGCGTCTAACTTACTATAGTTAGCGGTGGCCAAAATTCTAGTCGTCGATGACGATCCCGACTGCGTCGAGCTTCTCTCCCTCCACCTTCACCACCAGGGCCACACGGTCGTGGGCGCGAAGGACGGCCCGGACGCGCTCGAGCGCGCCTCATGGGAGAGTCCCGACCTGATCGTCCTCGACCTGCGCATGCCCTCCGTGGACGGCATACGGGTCATCGAGATTCTGCGCGCCAACGACCTCACCGCGCGAACGCCCATCATCCTGATGAGCGCCGCCGACCGGGAATGGGCGACGCGCCGCCTGCCGGAGGACCCGCTGACCCGGTTCCTCGAGAAGCCGCTCGACTTCGACCGGCTCCACGCGCTGTTCGGCGAACTCCTCCCCGCCGCGCGCGCCTGAATTCCGCCCTCCGGGCGGAAGGCTTTCCGCGATAGTCGGAATTTGTTACCATATCCCCGTCGCAACCCCATTCCCGACGGAGGATTACGATGGCTTTTTTCATCGGACGCGACCGGGAGGCCCGCAGGGCCTACGGCTTTGACGAGATCGCTCTGGTTCCCGGAGACATGACCGTCAACCCTGACGAGGTCGACACGACCCTTCAGCTCGGGCACGTCAAGCTCGAGATCCCCTTCCTCGCCTCGGCGATGGACGGCGTCGTGGACGCGGAGTTCGCGATCGCGATGGGCAAGCTCGGCGGACTCGGGGTCCTCAACCTCGACGGCATCAGCACGCGCTACGACAAGCCCCGCGAGGTCGTCTCGCAGATCGCGGGCGCCTCTCCCGAGGAGGCCACCCGCCTCGTCCAGGAGATGTACCGCCCTCCCGTGAAGGAGGAGCGCATCGCCGAGCGCATCAAGCAGATCAAGGCCGCCGGCGTTCCCTGCGCGATCTCCACGATCCCGCAGAACGCCGACAAGTACGGCCGCATCGCGATGGAGGCCGGCGCCGACATCTTCGTCGTGCAGTCCACCGTCACGACGGTCCGTCATAAAGCAACCAAGTATGTGCCCTTTGACATCGCCAAGTTCTGCAAGACGATGAAGATCCCCGTGATCGTCGGCAACTGCGTGACCTACTCGGTCGCGACCGAGCTGATGGACGCGGGCGTCGCCGGCCTGCTGATCGGCGTCGGACCGGGAGCCGCCTGCACGACGCGCGGAGTCCTCGGCCTCGGCGTGCCTCAGGTGACCGGCACCGTCGACTGCGCCGCCGCGCGCGACTTCCACTTCAAGCGCACCGGCAAGTACGTGCCGATCATCACCGACGGCGGCATGTCCACCGGCGGCGACATCTGCAAGGCGATCGCCTGCGGCTCCGACGGCGTCATGGTCGGCTCGGCCTTCGCGCGCGCGAAGGAAGCGCCCGGCCAGGGCTTCCACTGGGGCATGGCCACGCCGCACGCGAACCTGCCGCGCGGCACGCGCATTCAAGTGGGCATTACCGGTTCCCTGGAGGAGATTCTCTACGGCCCGTCCCGCCTCGACGACGGCTCGCAGAACCTGGTCGGCGCCCTGCGCACGTGCATGGGCTCGGTCGGAGCCTCGACGATGCGCGAGATGCAGACCACCGAGATCATCATCGCGCCGTCCATCAAGACCGAGGGCAAGATCTTCCAGAAGGCCCAGCGCATCGGGATGGGAAAATAGAATGAAAGCCGCCGTTCCCGAAATCGAGAGCGAGAAAATCCTCATCCTCGACTTCGGGAGCCAGTACACCCAGCTGATCGCGAGGCGGCTGCGCGAGCTCGAGGTGTACTGCGAGATTCTCCCGTACAAAGCCTCGAAGGCGCAGATTCAGGCGGCGAGGGCCGCGGGCATCATCCTGTCCGGCGGGCCCGCGTCCGTGCATGAGAAGGGCTCGCCGCGCCCGGACCCGTTCGTCTTCGAGGCGGGCGTCCCCGTCCTCGGCATCTGCTACGGCATGCAGCTTCTCGTCGCGATGCACGGCGGAAAGGTCATCCCGTCGAAGAAGCGCGAGTACGGCCACGCGGACCTCGAGATCGTCGCGGACAGCCCGCTCTTCGCGGACCTTCCGAAGCACCTGCAGGTGTGGATGAGCCACGGCGACAGCGCGGAGCGCCTCAACAACGGCTTCCGCGTGGACGCGCGCACGGGCTCGGCCCCCTACGCGGCGATCTCCGACGAGTCCCGGCGGCATTACGGCATCCAGTTCCATCCCGAGGTCGTCCACACGCCGCTGGGCTCCAAGATCCTCGAGAACTTCGCGCGCCGCATCTGCAAGTTCGACAAGCGCTGGAGCATGTCCTCCCTGCTCGAGAGGCAGGTGGCCGCCATCCGCGCCCAGGTCGGGGACGGCAAGGTCGTCTGCGCCCTCTCCGGCGGCGTGGATTCCTCGGTCGCGGCGGCCTTGATCGCGAAAGCGATCGGTTCGCGGCTTTACTGCATCTACGTGGACACGGGCCTCGGCCGCCACGGCGACCGCGAGCGCGCGGAGAAGGTTCTTGGGCAGGAGCTGAAGCTCAACCTGAAGATAGTGGACGCGTCGAAACTTTTCCTCGGCCGCTTAAAAGGCGTCTCGGACCCGGAGCGTAAACGCAAGATCATCGGAAAATCGTTTATCGAAATTTTCGATAAAGAAGCGAAACGGATTAAAGGGGTAACCTTCCTGGCCCAAGGGACCTTATACCCCGACGTCATCGAGTCCGTTTCGGTGCACGGCCCGTCGGTCGTGATCAAGAGCCATCACAACGTCGGCGGCCTCCCGAAAAAGATGAAGCTTCAGCTTGTCGAGCCCCTGCGCATGCTCTTCAAGGACGAGGTCCGTCTTCTCGGCAAGGAGATGGGCATCTCGCACGACCTGCTCGGCGCGCACCCTTTCCCGGGCCCGGGCCTCGCGATCCGGGTGCTCGGCGCGGTCACGCCCGAGCTGCTGAAGACGCTCCGCGACGCGGACCTCGTCATGCGCCAGGAGCTGAAGGCCGCCGGCTGGTACGACAAGGTCTGGCAGGCCTTCGTGGTGATCCTCCCCTCCGTGCGCTCCGTCGGCGTGATGGGCGACGGCCGCACCTACGAGAACACGGTCGTGGTGCGCTGCGTGGACAGCCGCGACGGCATGACCGCCGACTGGTCGCGGCTCCCTTTCGACCTGCTCCAGAAGATTTCGAGCCGCATCGTCAGCGAAGTCAAGGGCGTCAATCGCGTCGCCTACGACATCTCGTCCAAACCGCCGGCCACGATCGAATGGGAATGATGACGAGCGCGCCTTCTTCCGTCGATATTCCGGGCCTGAAGCTCCTGCGCCGGGGCAAGGTCCGGGACGTCTACGATCTCGGCGAGAAGCTTCTGATCGTGGCGTCCGACCGATTGTCGGCATTCGACGTCGTCTTGCCGACGCCGATCCCCGACAAAGGGAAAATTTTAACGACGGCCGCGCTGTTCTGGTTCGATCTGACGAAAGGCGTCGTGCCGAACCACATGATCTCCGCCGATTTCGACGTGATCCAGAAGGCCCTGCCCAACGGCGTGACGCTCGACAGGAACTGGTTCGACGGCCGCATGATGCTGGTCCATAAAGCCAAGCGTGTGGACGTGGAATGCGTGGCGCGGGCTTATCTAGCGGGTTCCGGCTGGAAGGAATATAAAGCGAACGGCAACGTCGTTGGTCACTCCCTTCCGGCGGGACTCAAAGAAGCCGACAAGCTGCCTTCGCCCATTTTCACGCCCGCGACGAAGGCTGACGAGGGGCACGACGAAAACATCTCTCGAGAGAAGCTGGCCGAGATGGTGGGAACTGATCTGGCCAAAACGCTGGAAGGACTTACGCTTCGCGTGTTCGCCGTGGCGTCTGAGCACTTAGCCAAGCGCGGCCTTCTTTTGGCCGACACAAAATTTGAGTTCGGTTATATCAACGACAAACTGTGTCTTATCGACGAGATACTCACGCCCGACTCTTCCCGCGTTTGGGAGAAGAAGGACTGGAAGCCCGGAAAGACTCCGGATGGCTTCGACAAGCAATTCGTCCGCGACTATCTCGAGAAGTCCGGCTGGAACAAGCAGGCTCCCGCTCCCGAATTGCCGGCCGAGGTGGTCGCGGGAACGATTTCAAGATATCGCGATTTCCTCAAAAAGGTGACCCAGTGAGCGTTAAGCTACAGCCGGCGCACGTCCACCTCATCGAGGTGAAGCTCAGGACCGAGTTCAACGACGCCGAGGGCGCGGCCGCGATGGCCCTGCTCCGCGAACAGGGGCTGTCCCAGCTCAAGGAAGTCCGCATCGGCCGCATCTACGAGATTTCCGGCTCGCTGACCGCGAACCAGGCGCATCAGGCCGGCAAGGACCTTCTCTGCGACGCCGTGACCCAGGAGTTCCGCCTGGTCCCGGCCTCGCCCGCGCCGATGAACGGCATGAATTTCTGGCGCGTCGAGGTCTGGCTCAAGGCCACCGTCTCCGATCCCGTGGGCGCCACGGTCGTCGAGGCGATCGTCGAGGGCGGGCTGCCCCGCCCGACGG
>JAQTNG010000281.1 GCA_028714015.1 Elusimicrobiota bacterium
CGCGGTCGCGTACTCGCCGTACAGCTCGCTGTCCGGGCAGTAGACGATCTTGCGGCCCTCGGTCAGGAGGACGTAGGCGAGCGTCGTGCCGGGATGGTTCGCGTAGAAGACCGAGAGGTGCACGCCGGGCAGGATCTCGTAGGTCTGCTCCATCAGCTCGTAAAGATCGATCTTGGCCGGCGGCGCTTCCTCTCCGAAGCCGGGCTCGAAGGCGGCCTTGACGGAGGCCTCGAGCGGCTTGTCCGGCTCGCCGGCGCCGCTGATGTGGAGGGGGTAGTCCTTTTCGCGCGCGCAGGGGAAGCCCGCGAGGCCCTCCACGTGATCGTGGTGGAAGTGGGTCAGGAAGATCCAGAGCTCCTTGTGCTTGCCGGACTTCATGAGCTCGTTGCCGAGGAGACTGATGCCCGAGCCGGCGTCGAAGACGAAAATGTAGGACGGCGTTTCCACGGAGACGCAGGAGGTGTGCTTGCCGTAGCGGGTCACGACCGGGGAGACGGCCGACGAGGTCGAGCGGCAGCCCCAGACCACGGCCTTGAGCTCGCTGCGCGCGATCGGCGCGGGCTCCGAAGGCGGGCGCGCGATCTTCTTGGGCTCGACGCCCTGCTTCTTCATGATCTCGTTGACCTTCTGGGCGAAGAGCTCCACGTCGTAGGGCTTCTCGATGAAGGCTTCCGCCCCGTACTGGGCGGCGCGCTGCTTCTCCGCCTCGAACGACTTCCCGGAGACGATGATCGCGCGGATCGGCTCGGTCTCGGGATCGGATTTCAGGCGATGGAGCAAGGTCAGGCCGTCAAGACCGGGCATCAGGATGTCGAGGATGACGAGGGCGGGCTTCTCGGCCTTGATGATGTCCTGGGCCTTGAGGCTGTCCTGGATCAGGCGGGCGGAATAGCCGGCGTCGGTCAGGAGCTCGAGCGTGAGCCCGCCCACGAGGGGATCGTCGTCCACGATGATGATTTGAGCGGCCATTGCGGCGGTTATTCTATAATAATTACCCAATGCGTATCATCGCCGGAGAAAGCCGCGGTCGTGCCCTCAAGAGCGTGCCGAAGGAAATGATGGTCAAACCCATCTCGGCCCGCATCAAGAAATCCGTGTTCGACATACTCCGGCCTCGCCTCGGAGGGGCCCGCGTTCTCGATCTGTACGCGGGCACCGGCGCCGTCGGCATCGAGGCTCTGTCCCGAGGCGCCGCGTCCGCGTTCTTCGTCGACGCGGACAAGCTCTGCATTTCCGTCATCGAAGAAAACCTCAAGCGCCTGAACCTGGCGGCGAAGGGAAGGGCCTGCTACGGCGACATACTCCAGGATTTGTCGTGGATTCCCTACAGGGCGGGCGTCACGGACTTCGACCTGATCTACATGGGCCCGCCTTACCGAACGGCGGACAACACGATGCTGGCTTATTCCACTCCGACTCTGGCGCGCGTGGCCGAGGCGAATTTGCTGGCGCCGAACGGCTGGGCTCTCCTTCAGCGTTATAAAAAGGAAAAGGTCGTGCTGCCGGCCGGCTACGAGAAATTCCGGGAAGAGCGGTACGGCGACAGCGACGTCGAATTTATCCGGCGCGCCGCCCCGGCCGCTTAATTGGAAATCTCGTACACCCGGTACCGCATCTACCGGGAGTGCCCCTGGAAATACAAGCTGCTGTTCGTCGACGGCCGCAAGATCGCGATGACGCCGAAGTCCTCCTTCGGCCTGTCCCTGCACCGGGCGCTGGAGACCTGGCTGCGCGGCGGCGAGATCTCCCTCGAGTCCCTGCTCTCCGCGCTCCGCTCGCGCTGGCTCTCGGCGGGCTATCCCGACGAGGACGCTGAGTCTCGCTGGTACGCGAAGGCCGAGCGCGCTCTGACCCGCTTCCACGGGGAGGAGGAGTCGCGCCGCACGCGGACGGTCGCCGTCGAGAAGGAGTTCATCTGGACGTCCGGCGCGCATCAGGTGCGCGGCATGATCGACCGCGTCGACCAAGGCCCCGACGGCGCGTACGAGATCATCGACTATAAGACGGGCCCCGGCGCGCCGACGGAGGAGCAGGTCCGCAAGGACCTGCAGATGCGCTTCTACGCGCTCGGCGCCAAGCGCGGACTGAGCCTGCCGCCTTCGACCCTGACCGTGGACTGCGTCACGGCGGGCGAGCGGGTCAGCGTGCCCTACGACGGCGCCGGCGAGGACTCGCTCGACGCGGACATACGCGCCGCGGCGTCGGGCATCGAGGCGGCGGCGTTTGCGCCCGACGCGGCCTACTGCCCGCGCTGCGACTTCAGGCAGGACTGCGTCTACTCGGCCGCGAAGTGAGGGACGAGCGTCATTCCTTCGTATCGGCCAGCCGCCGGCGGGGGACGTCCGGCAGCTTGCAGTAGTCTCGAACGCAGTTCTTGCCGTCGTGCTTGGCCTGGTACAGGTTCATGTCCGCGCGATGCAGGATCTCGGAGGGGGACTCCTTGCCCGGGTCCTCGAGGGTGGCCACGCCGACGCTGATCGTGGCGAGGTAGCCGTTCTTGGCGATGCCGGCGCGCGCGCGCCCGGCGACGTGCACGGCCGTCGCGGCGTCCGCGCCCGGCATGATCACGACGAACTCGTCGCCGCCGTAGCGGCCCAATATGTCGTCGGAGCGCACGTTCGCGGAGAGCGTCTCGGCCGTTTCCTTGATGACGCGGTCGCCGAACAGATGGCCGTGGCTGTCGTTGATGCGCTTGAAGTCGTCGATGTCGATGATCATCACCGACAGGGGCGTCTTGTGGGTCAGCGAGTGCTGGATCTCGAGCTCGAGGATCTCCTGAAGATAGCCGTGGGTGAAGGCCCCGGTGAGGCCGTCGGTCACGGATTTGAGGTGCAGCTCGTCGACGCGCGCCGAGAGCACGCGGTTGCGGACGCGCTGGCGCTCGGAGCGCAGTCCGATCACGTAGCCGAAGATCATGAACGCGAGGACGGAGCCGACGCCCATGTAGGCGTAGAACAGGAAGTTGTAGTCGAGCTCGTAGCGGGCCCACATGCCCTTGAGCAGCGGGTCGGCGAGCCAG
Organism: Elusimicrobiota bacterium; assembly: GCA_028714015.1. Taxonomy (GTDB): domain Bacteria; phylum Elusimicrobiota; class Elusimicrobia; order UBA1565; family UBA9628; genus GWA2-66-18. The sequence continues at coordinate 3,020 of JAQTNG010000281.1, forward strand.
TAGCGCAGCAGGAAGGCGCCGGCCGGCGAGGCGAGGCCCACCGCCGCCCCGGCCGCCGGATAGAGGTAGTAGTGCGGGGTCCGGCGCCATCGGGCGCGGAACTCGCCGTGGTCGCGCTGCCTTCGATCTTGAGCGCTCACCGCGGGCGTTCGGGGCTCAGCGCCCACAAGACGCGCGGCATGGGAGAGAGCTCGATGGCGACGATCGTGGCCGGGCGCATCTCGAACGAGGACCGGCCGAGCAGGGCGGCGATCTCCCCGATCTGGGGCTGATGGCCGATGGCGAGAACCTCGTCGACGGAGGCGGCGCGCGCGGAGATCTCGACCTCGACCTCGTCGGCGGAGCGGGTGTTGTCGAGGGGGGCGAACGCCTCCCGGCCCCCGGCGGGCTTGAGGATCGACGCGACCTCGGCCGCCGTCTGCACGGCCCGGAGCAGAGGCGAGTGCAGGATGAGGCTCGGAGCGCAGCCCAGGCGCGCGAGCTCGGCGGCCATCCAGCGCGCGTCCTCGCGTCCCTCGTCGGATAGGGGCCGCAGGGCGTCCTTGGCCACGCCGGCCTCCATCGTCGTCGGGGAATGGGCGTGGCGCATCAGATAAAGCCGCTTCATGGGAGGGCAGACTACCAAATTCTTAAGGCGTCGGCCGATCAGAAGAAGTATTCGAACGAGGAGAAGAACTGCTCGAGGCCCCGCTCCGCCCACGACCGGCGGTCCCAGTCGCCTTTCGTGATCTCGCGCGCGCCGGCCAAGCCGAGGTCGAAGCGCTTCCTGAGCTCGGCCGCGAAGGGGGCGTCGGTCGTCTGCAGGTTGACCTCGAGGTTGTGCTGCAGCGAGCGGTGGTCGAGGTTGTACGAGCCGACCGCGCACCACTTCGCGTCCACGACGACCGCCTTCGCGTGCATCATCGGGCCCTGCCATTCGAAGATGCGCACGCCGCGCGTCAGCAGGGACGCGTAGGTCGCGCGCATCGCGTACCAGGCCGAGCGGATGTCCGAGCGCCCCGGCACCAGCACGCGCACGTCGACGCCGCGGCGCACGGCCTGCGCGAGCGAGCGCCGGATGCGCCAGTCGGGAATGAAGTAGGAGTTGGCGATGGCGACGTCCGTCCGCGCGGCGCGCAGGGCGTTGACGTAGGCCTCGCGGATGACGAAGCGCCGGAGGAGCTCGTGGTTGCCGACGATCTTGACCTTGGAGGGGCCGCGCAGGAACCCGGGGTGAACGTCCGATTCGAACCAGCGGCCCGTCTCCTTATGCCACACCGCGCGGAAAAGGCGTTCGAGCTCGTGGGCGGCGGGGCCCTCGACGCGCGCGTGCGCGTCGGGCCAGTCGAGCCCTCCCTGCTCTCGCGGCGCGTGCTCGTCGCACAGGTTCATCCCGCCGATGAAGCCGACCTTGCCGTCGCAGACGAGGATCTTGCGGTGATCGCGCTTGTTCCAGGCCCATCGCGGGCGCCACGGCGCCACGGGATGGTACTCGAGGATCTGCACCCCGGCGTTGCGCATCAAGGTCTCGGTCTCGGGCTCGAGCTCGATGGAGCCGGCCGAGTCGTAGATCAGCCTCACGCGCGCGCCGCGCCGGGCCGCGCGCGCGAGCAGCTCGGCGAACGCCCGCCCGGTGTCGTCGCCGCCGAAGCGGTACGTCTCGAGGTTGACCGATTCCGAGGCGGATTCGATGGCCGACGCCATCGCGGCGAACAGGTCCTTGCCGCGGACGAACAGCGCGAGCTTGTTGCCGGCGACGTATTCGTCGGCGTCCCAGTCGAACTCGCCCGAGCCCGGCTTGGGCCGGCGCAGGTACTTGCGGACGGGGGGCGGGAGGTTCGGGATTTGGGGGAGCGCCACGCGCGGATGTTACCAAATCCCCGGTTGGCCTCGTGGAATGGTAGAATCAGGACCCCCATGGCCGGCAAAGAACACTTCGAAAAACTTCAGACCCTCATCGACCTCGAACGCGAGGCCGAGAAGCAGGAGAACCTGCGCGAGCTCCGCCGGTTCCCGGTCGCCCAGCGCGAGGCGCGGGGCAAGACGGTCACGGCCCTGATCGTCGACGGCGTCGAGGGCGGCATGGGCGGCCAGACGATGATCACGCTCTCGCGCGCGCCGCGCGGCGAGGAGCTCGCGCCTTTCCACGCGATGAACGCCGGCGACAATGTTT
>JAQTNG010000282.1 GCA_028714015.1 Elusimicrobiota bacterium
GTCGAAGGCCGGCAGGTCGGTCCCGCTCGCCCAGCAGTGGATGACGGGCTTGACCCCGGCCAGCAGGGCCAGCATCTCGATGGGAAGGTTGCCCAGGCGCGGGACTTTCAGAGGGCCGCCGGGCAGCGACAGCTCGACGAAGGCCTTGGCGTTCGCGCCGCCGCCGGTCCCGAGGTCGGCCAGGCGCCGGCGCGCCTCCTCGTGGCCGGGCTCGCGCTTGAGCGCCGCGCGCAAAGTCCTCGCCGCGTCGAGCAGGCGGCCCTGACGGTGGAGAAGGCTCGCCAGGTCGAGGTAGGCGGGCAGATGGCCGGGGTAAGAGCGGATCAGGGCGGCGAAGGCCGCGCCCGCCTCGGGGAGCTCGCCGAGGGAGAGATGGGCGTGGGCCGAGAAGTAGCGCGCGTCGGCCCCGTCGAAGCCGAGGCGGAAGGCGGCGCGGAAATCCACGAGGGCCTCGCGGAGGCGGCCGGCGTTGAAATGAGCGGCGCCGCGCGCCACGAGCGCCGAACCTTTCGTCTTCACCGGGCTTCGGCGGCGCGGCGTTTGAGGAGCGCGAGCACGCGCCGGGAGAACGCGCGGTAGGACGCGGCGCCCTCGGCGGTGCGCAGGCGCGCGAGGTCGCGTTCGATGACGGGGATGAGGCCGGCGGCGGCCTTCGAGTGCTTGGCGCGCGTGCGCTGATCGGCGAGGTCGTCCTCGAGCTGGTCGAGGACGTCTTCGAGGGAGGACTCGCCGAGGAAGATCGAGCCCGGGACCGCGGCCTGGATCAGAGAGATGAACTTGTCCGGGCCCGAGGCCAGCAGCTCGAGCGCCTGGCGGGCGAAGGTGCCTTTCGGGGGCTTCACGCCGAGCTCGGCGAGCATGTCCAGGTCCTGGAGGTGGGCCTCGATCTCCATCTCGAGCGCGTTCGAGGGCACGCCCTGGCCGTGCTGGACGACGTGGGTCAGCTCGTGGACGATCGTGCCGGCGAGGTCGGCCTCGCGGCCCTTCTTGAACAGCGCGGAGTGCAGGCGCATGTTCTTGGCGAGGTAGTCGTACTCGCCGTAGTTGCGGCCCAGATCCCGGACGAGTATGGGCAGCGTGCGGCCCTCGGCGAAGAGCGTCTTCTCCGCGGCGTCGAGCGCGCGGCGGCCGGCGCGCGTCGAGCGCGCGAGGGCGACGGCGCGGTCGAGGGCGGCGGCGATCTTCGCGTCGTCGGTCTCGAGCCACGGGGCCGGACGGCCGGCGTCGGAGGGTTCGGCGGAGAGGCCGGCCAGCGGGACGGCGACGGAGAACGGCTCCGGTAGGTCGAACGACGGCAGGCGCAGGCCGTCCCAGAAGGCGTTGAGATTGCGGGCGGCTTGCGCGGGTTCCGGGATGCCGGGGAGGGACGGCGTCGCCGCCGCGACGGCGGCGGCGTGCGTAGGTATGAGAGCAGTCGGCAAGGGAGACGGCGACGGCGACGGCAACGGCAACGGCGACAATGACGGTGATAAGGACATCAACGGCGAAGTGTTAAACGGCGACGACAGGGTATTCGTTGGAAGACCGGCATTCACGACGGAGGGAAGGGATATGGGCGATACCAAAGATGACGGAATCGCGATAACGCCTGACCACGAGGGCAGGGCGAGCGCGAGGTATAACGCCGCGGAACTTATCGCCTTCGGCGATGGCATGAGGACAGTGTAACCCTCCATTGAGAGATTGGACCGGTCCAATTGGGGAAGGTCCCGCCAGGCAATGGGCCTAGTTGTTTAGGGCGCGACGCGGAACCAGTCGGCGAGGCCGAGCTCGGCGGCTTCGGGGGCGGCGGACCAGGGGAGGAGCGACTTGACCGGTCCGGCGCCGCGGCGGGCGGCGCTTTCGAGGATGCCGGCTTTGTAGAGCACGTGGCCTTCGCCGGCGATGACGAGCACCGTGCGGCCGCCGGCCGCGAGGAGCGCGGCCTTTTCGCCCATCGTCTCGTTCCAGACGGCCATGGCCTCGAGGCGGTTCTTGAGCTGGTCCGGGGTCAGGGGGCCGTGGCCGGAGACGGCCTCGTTGACGTACGCGCGATAGCGCAGGTCGTCGCTTTCCCGGATCGAGACGGGAAGGCGCGCGCGGTCGGCCGGGGTCAGCGAGGAGAGGCCGCCCTTGGAGACGGCCCGGACCAGGGCGATCGGGGCGTTGAGGCCGTAGGCCGGTATGTTCGCGGCTTTCGCCGCGTCGAAAATGGGCTTGTAGAGGGCGAAGTCGTAGCCCCAATTCTTCTTCCACCAGACGGCGAAGTCCGCTTCCGGGAGCGCGCCCGACATGAACGCGTCGAGCGTCCCCTGATCTTCGCAACCCACCATCTCGAAAGCGACCGCCAGCCGCGGCGCGCGCGCGGCGAGAGCGGCGAGCACCTCGGCTTGTATTTGATGGTGCGCGGCGTCGTCATGCGACTCGCCCACGGCGACGACGCGGGCGGTCGCGAGGTCGGCGAGCGCCTCGTCCCAGGTCCGGGGCGCGCCGGCCGCGTCGAAGACGGCGGGCGCGGACAGCGCGAAGCGGACGGGGCCGAGCGGGACGGCCTTGGGCGCCGGCACGGCGACGGGCGTCCAGGCGACGCCGAAGGCCAACGCGAGGGCGGGAAGTTCCATGGTGAGATTCTACCTCTAGAAAGGCTTGAATTCGACGACGACCATCTGCTCGTTGACCACGCCGTTGATCGAGCGCCCGTCGGCCTCGCCGTAGGCCTCGATCGAGTCGCCGACGGTCTTCGCCCACTCCTTGTAGGAGTTCCCCGGCCACGCCAGGATCTCGATGCGCTCCGGGCGGTCGAACTGGTCGAGGAGGTCCCGGCGCAGGTCCGCCGCCGCGCGCTCGGTCTCCTTCATGATCACGATGCGCGCCCGCGGCATGCGGCGCGTGACCTTGGTGAGCTTGTTCATCGTGACCGTGCCGCACTCGATCCAGACCGTGGCTTCCCCCGCGTCGTTGACCGCCAGCAGGTCGGGGAGGAACTCGAAGTTGGCCAGCGCGGGAGTCTTCGTCGAGGCGTCCACCATCGCGTTGTCGTTCCAGAACAGTATGAACGCCGCGATGCGGTGCGCGAGGTGATCGTCGGGCTCGCTCGGTCCGGAGACGAGATACGGCTTGCGCGTCTCGCCGTTGAAGGTGAGATCGCAGCGGATCTTCATGAGGTCCTCTTGAACGGCCGGCCGAGCAAAGAAAAAAGGTAGAGCCGGCGAGGGTCGCGCGCGCCGCCCAAGCCCAGGGCCATCGTCTCGTGCGGCTCGCGGGGCTGGGCGCGGTAGGTGCCGAGCAGACGGTCCCACCACGGCACGTTGAAGCCGAAGTTGGAGTCGGTCTCCTCGCCGCGAATGCTGTGGTGGACGCGGTGCATGTCGGGCGTGACCACGACCAGGCGCAGGAGGGCGTCGAGCGGGCCCAGGTTCAGGTTCGCGTGGTTGAAGACGGCGGTCGCGTTCAGCATCACCTCGAAGGCCGCCACGGCGAGGAAGTGCGCGCCGAGCAGCGCGACGCCGGCCATTTTGATCATCATGGAGAGGAGGATCTCGAGCGGATGGAAGCGCACGCCCGAGGACGCGTCGAGGTCGAGGTCGGTGTGGTGCACCGCGTGCAGGCGCCACAGCACGGGGGACCAGTGGAACAGGCGGTGCTGAAGGTAGATCAGCAGGTCGAGCAGCAGCAAGGACAGGACGAACTTCAGCGGATACCAGATGGGCCACCGGTTCAGGAGGCCGAACTGCGCGGCCTCGGCGCGGTATGCGGTCTCGACGGCGGCGAAGGGCAGGAGCAGCCCCACGGCCAGCGCGCCGAGGGCGCTGAGGCTCAGGTTCGTGAGCCAGCGGGGGAGCGCGCCGGCCGTGCGGGTCCGGCGCGGCAGCAGGCGCTCGGCCAGAGCGCAGGCGAGCAGCAGGCCGAGAAAGATTCCGAGGCGGATCTTCCCGAAATCCTTCACGGGCGCCCGCGGCGCAGCGCGCAGCCGGCGAGCCAGCGGCCGTCGCCGGCCGCGTAGTGCTCCTTCTTCCAGACGGGCACGAGGCGCTTGATCTCCTCGATGACGAAGCGGCAGGCGTCGAAGGCCTCGGCCCGGTGGCCGGAGCCGGCGGCGATGGCCACGCTGGCTTCGCCGACGCTCAATCTCCCGATCCGGTGCTCGACGGCGACGCGGACGGGCCAGCGGCGTTCCGCCGCGGCGGCGATGCGGGCGAGCTGCTTCCCGGCGAGCGGGACGAAGCAGTCGTAGGTGACGGCCGCGACGCGGCGGCCCGCGTGCGGGGAGCGCACCGTCCCGACGAAGGACGCGACGGCGCCGCGCTTGGGCGAGGAGACCGCGCGGCAAAGCGCCGCGGGGTCGAGGCGGGACTTCGTGACCCTCGTCATCCGCCGCATACGGGGGGAAGGAGCGCCAAACGGCCGGAGGGGAGCGCCTCCGCGGAGGACAGGACTTCGTCGCCGGTCGCGAGGACGCAGCCTTCCAGGAGAGCGGCTTTGCGGCCGAACGACGACTTCAAAACGGCGAGCGCCTGGCGCGCGGTGACGGATTTCGGAATATCCACGACGACGGAGGAGCCGAGGCCGGCGTCGCGCAGGCGGCCGTAGAGGTCGATTTTACGCTTCATGGACGTCGACCTCGGCGCCGGCCTTCATATGATCGCCTTCTTCCGGGAGAACGGCCCAGCAGTCGGACGACAACAAAGAATGGATCTGGAACGACGCTTGAGCGGGAAGGATTTCGACGTCTCCAACGTGAAGACGCCTGGCTTTGAAGAAGCAGCGGAGTTTTTCAGGCTTGTCGACCGCTGAAGACAAACGGCAGCGGATGGAGGATTCTTCGGGCTGGCCCAGCAGATGACGAAGACACGGCTCGACGAAAAATTTCATGCCGACGACGCTTGACACGGGATTGCCGGGCAGCCCAAAGACAAAAGGGCCGTTGGGGAATTCGGCGAACAGTATGGGACGGCCCGGTCTTATCGCGACCTTGTGGAAAATAACCTTCGCGCCCATGTCTTGGAGGGTCACCGGTATGAAATCAGCGTCGCCCATGGAGACGGCGCCCGTCGTGAGGACCACGTCGTAGCCGTCGGCCAGGACGCGGTCCATGCGCGCGTTGAACGCCGCCTCGTCGTCGGCGATGACGCCGTGAAAGTCGAAATGATAGCCCAGGCGCTCGCACTCGGCGGCGAGGTAGGCCGAC
>JAQTNG010000283.1 GCA_028714015.1 Elusimicrobiota bacterium
CAGGCGCCGGCTCCCGGCGCGTGGCTGTCCCTGGACGCCCTCGGGCTCCTCCTGCTCTCGGTTTCGAGCGTCCTCTTCCTGGGCTGCTCGATCTACGGCGTCGAGTATCTCCGGCGGCGAAAGGACCGCGACAACCGTCTGTTCGTCGCGTGCTACCTGTTCATGCTCTCCACCTCCAGCGTCGTGGCGGCGAGCCGCCACCTGGGGCTTATGTGGATCGCGATGGAGGCCACGACGCTTTCCGCGGCTCCCTTGATCAACTTCAAGCACAACGATCGGTCCCTGGAGGCGACCTGGAAGTACCTCATCATGGGCGGGATCGGCATCGGCTTGGCGCTTCTCGGCACCTATTTCCTGGCGTTGGCCGCTCCCGGCTCCGCGGGAGGGTACAACCTGTACCTCGACGACCTCCTGGCCCTGGGGCCGTACCTGTCGGTTCCCTGGCTCAAAGGCGCCTTCATATTCATGCTGGTCGGCTACGGCCTGAAGATGGGGCTGGCTCCCCTGCATTCCTGGAAGCCGGACGCCTACGGCGAGGCGCCGGGCATGGCCGGCGCGGCGCTCGCCGGGGTGATCACGGGGTGCTCGTTCCTGGGCCTGCTGCGCATCTACCAGGTCTGCCTCGCCGCCGGCCAGCTCGACTTCGCCAAGGACCTCCTGGTCTTCATGGGCCTGCTGTCCTTGGCGACCGCCGCCGTCTTCATGGTCAGCCAGAGGGACTTCAAGCGCCTGCTCGCGTACTCGAGCGTCGAGCACATGGGCTTGCTGGTCCTCGGGCTCGGCATCGGAGGCGGCGGCATTTTCGCCGCCCTTCTTCACTTCGTCAACAACGGGCTCGGCAAGGGCCTCCTGTTCCTGGCGGCCGGCAACATACACCGGGCCTACGGAGACAAGACCTTGGACCGCGTCCACGGCGCTCTGCGCCGGGTTCCCGTGTCGGCGACCTTGTTCCTGATCGGAGCCTTCGCGATCACCGGGTCGCCTCCGTTCGGCCTGTTCCTCAGCGAGTTCATGCTTCTCAAATCGGCCGTGACCGCCGGCCGCTGGGGCGTCGCGCTGGCCGTCGCCGGCTTCCTGGGCGTGATCTTCGTCGGCATGGTGGGCGCGGCTCTCTCCGTGGCGCAGGGCGCGCCTCCCGACCAGCCGGTGCGCGCGGGCCACGGCGACTCGATCCTCTCGACCGCGGTGCCCGGCGCCTTCGCCTTGGCGCTGCTGGTTCTGGGCCTCTACATTCCCGCGTGGCTGACCGCCCGCCTGGCCGCGGCCGCGGCGCTTCTCGGGGGGGCTCCATGAGCCCGACCGCGCGTTTCCGCGCGCTGCGCAATTCCTCGGCCGTGGAGGTCGCGTCGATCCCCGTCGTTTCGATCGACGAGTTCCGCGCGAGCGTGCTGCGGGCGGCGAAATCCGGCCTGCGCCTTTGCGCGTTATTCAGCCGGCCCGCCGAAGGCGGCACCGGTTTGTGCGCGGTGCTGGCCGATGACGCCGCCGGGCTCCTCTATGTTCTTTTCTCCGAGCCCGGGAGCGCGCTGCGGTCCCTCACGCCCGACCTGCCGCAGGCGCATCTCTTCGAGCGTGAGATCGCCGAGTCGTCCGACATCGCGATCGCGGATCATCCCTGGCTCAAGCCCGTGCGCAAGAGCCTGCCGGACTCCGCCGTTTTCTTCCGCGAAGAGGGGGCGGAGGTCCACGAGGTGGCCGTGGGTCCCGTCCACGCCGGGATCATCGAGCCGGGACACTTCCGTTTTCAATGCCACGGCGAGACGGTCCATCACCTGGAAATTCAATTGGGATATCAGCACCGGGGAGTCGAAGCCCTGCTCGCCGGCGGCCCCGACCGCCGCTCCGTCTTCATCGCCGAGTCGATCTCGGGCGACACGGCCGTGGGCCACGCCTTGGCCTACTGCTCCAACGTCGAGTCGCTCGCCGGCGCCCGCGCGGGCCTGCGCGGCGAGGCTCTGCGCGCGGCGGCCCTCGAGCTCGAGCGCCTGTCCAACCACATCGGCGACCTGGGCGCCATGGCCAACGACGTCGGCTTCCTTCCGGCCGCGGCCTACTTCGGCCGCCTGCGCGGGGAGTTCCTGAACATGCTGATGGCGCTGTCCGGCAACCGCTACGGCCGCGGTCTGGTCCGTCCCGGGGGGGCGGCCCTCGACCTGCCGAGCGACATGGCGCGGGATTTCTCGGCGCGGCTGGCCCGAGCGCGGAAGGACGTGTCGGCCATCGGGGACCTTTTGTTCGATTCGGCGTCCGTCCTCGGGCGCTTCGATGAAACGGGAGTGGTGAGCCGTCAGACCGCCTTGGATCTCGGCTTCGTGGGCCTCGCGGCCCGGGCCAGCGGCGTGGACCTGGACGTGAGGCGGGACCACTCTCACGGCTTCTACCGGTTCCGCCACATACCGGTCGTGAAGGTGGAGTCGGGCGACGTCTACGCGCGGGCCATGCTTCGGTATCTGGAAGCGCTGCGGTCGCTCGACTTCCTGGAGGAGCTCGTCTTGAATCTTCCCCGCGGCGAAGCCCGCGCGGCCTGCCCCGCTCCGCGAGCCGGGATGTTCGCGGTCGCGCTCGTGGAAGGCTGGCGCGGCGAGATCTGCCATGCCGCGGAGACCGGCCGCGACGGGCGGTTCCGGGGATACAAGATCGTCGATCCGTCCTTCCACAATTGGATGGCCGTCGCCATGGCCATGCGCGGCGGGGAAATCTCCGATTTCCCGCTGTGCAACAAGAGCTTCAACCTGTCCTACGCGGGGCACGACTTGTAGGCGCGGAGCCCAAGACCCTTATGTGGAAAATCGTCAAGACCCGGTTTCAGCAAGGCTATCGCACGTCGGATTATCCGAACGGGCCGAGCGGCCTGCCGGACAGGTTCCGGGGCCGCCCCGCCGTGTCGGAAGCACCCTGCGCGGAAGGCTGCACGGCCTGCGCCGAGTCCTGCCCGACGCGGGCGATACGGATCAACGAAGACAAGAAGGTCCATCTGGATCTGGGCAAGTGCCTTTTCTGCACCGAGTGCGTCACGGCGTGCCCGGAAGGCGTCATTACCTATACCACGGATCATCGCATGGCGGCCCGCGCGCGAGAGGACCTCGTCCTGTCGGGGCCGGAGGCGCGCCTGGCTCAAGCCCTCGAGGAGAAGACGCGCCGGCTGTTCGGCCGTTCGCTCAAGCTGAGGGAAGTCTGCGCGGGCTCCTGCAACGGCTGCGAGGCGGAGCTGACCGCGCTGGGCAACGTCGTCTTCGATCTGAACCGGTTCGGGGTGCAGTTCGTCGCCTCGCCCCGCCACGCGGACGGCCTCGTGATCACCGGGCCCGTGACCGAAAACATGCGCGCAGCGCTGCGCGCCGCCTATGACGCCATGCCGGCGCCGAAGCTCGTCATCGCCGTGGGCGCCTGCGCCATCAGCGGCGGACCGTTCGCCGGGAGCCCGCAGGCGCACGACGGCGCGGGCTCGGCCGTCCCGGTCGACCTCTACATCCCGGGCTGTCCTCCTCATCCGCTGACGATCCTCGACGGGATACTGAGGCTGCTGGGGCGGCTGGAAGAAGGGAGCCGGTGAATGTTCATCCATAAGAGCCACGAGAAGGTCGACGCCAAAACCTATTTCGACTGGTTCGTCCTGGCCTTTCTCGCCGGAAGCGTGAACGCCGGGGGCTACCTCGCCTGCCACCGGTTCGTTTCGCACGTGACGGGGTTCGCCACGCTCGCGGGCGTCTCCATCGAGGGCCGGGACTGGTTCGAGGCCCTGGCCTGCCTCGCGATACCGCTCTACTTCCTCCTGGGGGCGATGCTGTCGGCGTATCTGACCGAGAAAAAAATGGCCGTGAAGGTCCACGGCGAGCGCTACGCTCCCGTCATGTGGATCGTCGCGCTGCTGATGGGGGTCGTCGCCGCGGGCGGGCATTACGGTTTTTTCGGCGTCTTCGGAGGCACCCCGTACATCAAGCACAACTTCATCCTGCTGGCGTGCCTGTGCGGAGCCTGCGGCCTGCAGAACGCCGCGATCACCTCGGCCTCGGGCGCGACCATCCGCACGACGCACATGACGGGCCTCACGACGGATCTCGGGCTCGGCTTGATCCGCGCCGAAGTCCACCATCTGTCCCCGGAGCACCGGGACCGGGAGCGTCTGGCCAACGCTCTGAGGATCGGCACCATCTTTTCCTTCGTCGGCGGATCGATGTGCGCGGCGCTCGTCTTCACGCGGTGGCACTACCGGGGATTCTACATGCCGATGCTCATCGCGCTGTACGCGGCTTGGGTCGCTCGCGAGAGCGAGGTGAAGCTGCTCAAGGGGCTTCTGGCGGGGAAAGTCTGACGGTGGGGGACAAAAAATAATGGCCAGCGAGGAGCTCGTCTTCAAGATCAAGGCCGACTTCCTGAAATGCCTGGCCCACCCGGCCCGGCTCGCCGTGATCGAATATCTCAAGACCCGGGAGGCCTCCGTGGGCCGGATCGTCACGGCCCTCAAGCTGGAGCAATCCGGCCTTTCGAAGCACTTGTCGCTTCTGCGCCAGGCGGGCATCGTGACGTCCCGGCAGGAAGGCGTCACCGTCTATTATTCGATCCGGGACCGAGACATCTTCAAGGTGCTTCGCCCGATCGCCGAGATACTGCGCAAGAGGCTCCGGGAAAGCCAGACAGTCCTCGGGCACCTCGGCGAGTCTTAGCGGCTATCCGAAGAGCTTGCCGAGGAAATGCCCGATCAGGCCGCCCACCACGGCGCCGATGAGCCCGCCGATGGGGCCGCCGAACGCCGTGCCGATGATGGCGCCCGCGGTCACGCCGAACGCCCCGCCGTAGTCCTTTTTGTGAAAGAGCCACGCGGCGGCGAGGCCCAGGCCCGCCCCCGCGGCCGCTCCTAGGAGCCCCGCCGAGAACCAGCCCTGAAGCCCGCCCAGGACGGCGGCCCCTCCCAGGATGAGCGCCGTGGTGATCTTGCCGTCTTCGGGCTTTTTCTCGACGCCTAGAGGAGGCTCGATCTTGGCCTGCAGCGAGGAGGCGGTCGGCTTGGCCAGACGCGCCGCCGGTCGAGTCACGCCGGGGGCGACGACGGTTTTGTCCTCGGCGGGGCTCCCGTCGAAGGGCCGGGCGGCCGCCTCGCGCGCCGTCGTTTCGTCGCCGGCTTCGGCGGCGCCGCCGGACAGGACCGCGGCGTCGTCGGCCTGCCG
>JAQTNG010000284.1 GCA_028714015.1 Elusimicrobiota bacterium
CTGAACCGCGCGGCGCGAGTTTCGGTGGTCCCGGGCTCCATCCCCTCAAGTATAGGCGTCATTTCCGGGTAAATCAAGAACACTCCTTCGGACCCAGACGGACATGGGCCTTTTGTCCGCGGGCTCATAGAGCGAAAGCCCATGAGCGAAGCGGGGCCGGCCTCCTATAATAGCCTTACGATGAAAACTCCCTCACGGCCGATGCGTGTGATCGCTTCAGTTCTCGCTTTCGCATTGGTCCACGGCGCCTTCGCGCCCCAGGCCTGGGCCCAGGTCGTCTCCATCGGAGCGGTCAGCGCCCCCGTCGGCGGCTCCGCCGCGGCCGCCGCGACCAATTTTTCCGCGACCGCGAACGGCTTCACGCCGACGGTCTCGCTCTCGAACGCCGGCCTGACCGGAAGCTTCTCGGCTCCCGCCATCGCGCCCGCTCCGCTGCCCTCCGCCCTGCTCTCGGCCGCCGCCGCCGTCGCGCCCTCGGCGCTCGCCTCTCGGGCCGCCGCCGTTCCCTCCGCCGACGCGGCCCGCTCCGCCGCCGTTGCCGCGGCGCTGACGCCGGCCGCCGGCTCCCTCGCGGCGTCCAAAGCCGAGGCCGCGAAGACCGACGCCGTTGCCGCCGCCGCCTCCGAGACCGGGCCCATCACGCTTCAGGGCGGCCTGCGCACCGGCCGCATCGCGAGCAAGGCCGCCTCGATCATCTCCGGCGTCCGCGCCTTCTTCGGCGGGAAGTCGGTCGAGACCGTCCCGGCCGCCTCCGAGGCCATCGTCGCCGGCAAGCTCTCCGCGGCCCACGCCTCCGACCTCGAGCCGTCCACCGCCGGCGGCGCGCAGGCGGTCCGCCCTCTGTCGGGAGCCGCCGTCAACGAGCCTCCGGCCCCCAAGCAGCCCAACGAGCCCGGCAAAAAGGGCAAGGGCTGGTTCGGCCTCGGCGCAACCGTCGCCGCCCTCATCGGCGGCATGCTCGTCATGCAGCTCGGCCTCGAGGCGCAGGGCGCGGCGATGGCGCAGCTCACCGAGGACGCCTTCGGCGACTTCTCCATCCTGGCCCAGGTCGCCATCTTCGCGAGCATCGGCAGCATGGTCGGCCAGCAGCTCGCGAAGTTCTTCAGCGACCGGTTCGGCCTCACCAAGACCTTCTACGCCGCGCACATCTTCCGCGCGGTATCCCTCGCGACGATGGTCCTCCTGCTCGGCACCGGCCACATGGCCCTGCCCCTGATGTTCGTGTTCTACGCGCTCAACGGCATGGTCACCGGCATCGCCGCCACGGCGCAGGGCACCCTGCAGAAATTCCTCCTGGCCGAGCAGGGCGTCAGCCAGCAGAAGTTCCGCACCTGGTGGCAGTTCCTCGCCGAGGTCTTCGGCGTCCTCGCCCCGATGGTCCTGGGCGCGCTCGTCGTCTCGGTCGGCGCCGGCTGGATCACCGGGATCTACCCCGCCACGATCGTCCTGGCCCTGATGCTGTTCCTGATGCTCAAGGTCATCCCTCTCAGCGCGGCCAAGCGCATCGAGAGCATGATCGCGAAGGCCGGCAACACCGCGACGCCCGCGGCCGCGTCGGCGACTCCGGCCGATCCCGCCGCCCCGAAAGTCGGCGCGTGGCAGAAGGTCAAGGACACCTTCAAGCAGATCTTCAACAACATGGAGGAGGGGAAGGACTTCGTCTTCAAGAACCCCGTCCTCAAGTACTCGCTGGCCGGCGCGGTGATCTTCGACCTGATGAACGTGCTCATCTACCGCCTCATCACGCCCGGCTACGGCAAGCTCGTCGCCGGCTCGGCGGGCATGGCCGCGATCCAGGGCAACCTCGTCGGCATGTTCAGCTTCGGCGGCCTCATCCTCGCCGCGGTCTTCCTGCTCCTTGAGCGGCGTGATAAAAAGAAAAACGAGGGCAAGACCCCCGACCAGCTCCTCGCTTCCGAGCGCAGCTCGATGCTGAAATGGACCATGCTCGGCATCCCCGCGCTGGCCCTGCTGGGCGTGATGGCCTTCAACCTGACGCTCCCCTTCGCCCCGCTGATGTTCCTGGACATCAACTGGGTCCCGAGCACGGTGTTCGCCGCCGCGCTGATCCCGTTCGGCTTCATGCAGGTCGCCGCGTCGATCAAGCTCAACTCCTTCTTCCAGGAGCGCCTGCCCTCCGACTCCGGCAAGGTGCAGAAGGCGCTGGCCTTCTCCGGCTCGGCGATGACGGCGCTGTCGATCGTGCTGATGCTGGCGCTGAAGCCGCTGTTCAGCGACATCGCCGCCTTCAGCCCGTTCCCGTACCTCGCGATGGCCCTGATCCCCGTCGGCGCGGCGCTGTTCTTCATCCAGCGCAAGCTGGCGAACGCGACCAAGCCCGAGAATATAAAGCTCGCCGAGGACGCTCCGAGCGAGAAGTCCGCCGGCGGCTTCGTCGGCATCCTCCTCGGCGTCATCGCCGCGGCGCTGCTCCTGAGCTTCATGCCCTTCATCCCCGGGATGGCGGGCGTGCTGGCGGGCCTCGGCGTGCTCGGCAAGTTCGCCCTGAACCTGGGCGTCGCGCTGGCGATCCCGGCCGCGGGCTGGTTCGCCGACCGCGCGCTGCGCAAGCGCGCCGCCGCCAAGAAATAACGCCGATGTAGGCCGGGGAGGAGGAATCCTCTCCTCCGGGGACGGGCGGGATTGACCCGCCCTCCGGGGTCTGTCCGCGACGCATAAAGAACCCTTGTCGCGGCAGACCCAGGCCGCCGTCGGAGAGGATTCCTCCTCCCCGATTAACCTGCATCTCGGCGGTACTCCATATCGGCGTATCGCCATCGCCGCGCGATATGGCGATCGGCGCATATAGACCCGATGGAAACGACGAGGAACCGCCATCCTCGTAGGACGCAACGGTCCTGAGGCCCGGCGGCGGATTCATGTCCGACGGGGCTTGGGTCGCGCGACCGAAATGCTCATGGTCGCGCAAGACCCGGAGGGCGGGGCCAGTCCCGCCCGTCCCCGGAGGACATGAATCCGCCGCCGGGCCGTCATAGGCCGTTGGGCCCATATGCGCGTGGGCCCTCAGACCCTTTTCCGCATAGGTCTTTCCGCGCATGATAGGTAGGTCGCAAGGTCCGAACCCCTAAAACCCGTCGGAGGTATCGATGTATCGCCGAGCACCCCTCAGCCTGGCCGTCCTGATGTTCGCCCTGCCCGCCGCCGCGCAATTCTCGATGAAGGAGATGACCGCCGCAAAGAACGATCCCAAAGCGTACACCGTGGATGAGGCCAGCATCCAGATCGCGAAGCTCGGACCGACGGTCTCGCCGACCGAAGTGACCCCGCCCGACGCCGGAGGGGGAACGGACCCGACCGTCATCCTCGATCAGATCATCAACATCGGACAGAAGATCTGGAAGATCGTCGTGGACAACAGGCCCGTCGTGGACGTGAAGACGCAGTACGCGACGGCCCTGCCCGAAGGCGCGAAGGGCTGGGCGTCGATGGGAGGCTGGCAGAGGCCGAAAGGCACGATCTACCAGCTCACGGCCAAGAACGCCTACGGCGTCCAGGTGATCAACCTGCGCTACCAGGTGCTGCGCACCGCCGGCGGCAGCTACAAGGGAACCGGCAAGTACCTGACGGCGGTGACGGTGGAGCCGCTGCTGGTCGAGGTCGCGTGGGCGTATCACTTCTCCATGGACGCCTCCGTCCCGGACACGAGCATCGTGAACGTGGGCACCAGCGAGAATCCGGTCGCGGCGATGACGGCCCAGCTCGGCTGGCACATCTCCACGCCGATCAAGGACTCCCAGGGCAAGGGCCTCTACTACATGCAGGGAGACGGCGTCTATCAGGAGATCGGCGGACCCTTCAAGAACGAAGCCGTCGCCAAGATGAAGGCCGCGATTGCGAAGACCATGGGGGAAACGCTACCATTGTAGGCGTGAGAGTCCATAAGATAAAGCAATTCAGCGTTTTCATGCCGAACAAGCCGGGGGCGCTCACGCGCCTCGCGGCTTTGTTCGCTGAGAAGGGCATCAACATCCTCGGCATCGCCTCCGAGGTCCGCGACGACTCGGGCCTCGTGAGAATCGCCCTGGAGAACGACCTGGAGGTCTCCGCGATTCTTTCGCATGCCGGATTCTCCAGCGTGGAGACCCACATCCTCTCCGTGGAGGTCGACGACAAGCCCGGGGAGCTGCTGCGCGTGGCGGCGGCGCTGGCCGATGGCAAGGTCAACATCACGACGGTCTACGGAACCTCGGTGGAGGGCGCGAAGACCTCCCGCATCCTCATCGCGGCGCAGAACACCGACAAGGCGCTGGCGATCCTCGAACAGCTCGCCTCCGGCGCCCCCAGCGCCGCTTAAAATTCGTTAAAATCCTGTCATGTGCCGCCTTTTCGCGCAGGTCGCTCCGCAGACCGCCTCCGCCCGCGATTTCCTCGCGGACTCGGAATTCTCGCTGCTCAGCCAGGCCGACGCCGACCCGAACAACCCCCAGAAGGACGGCTGGGGGCTCGCCTGGTTCGGGTCCGACGGCCTCCCGCGAGTCACCAAGAGCGGCCGCCCCGCCACCGAGGAGCGCGCGCGCTTCACCGCCGCAGCCGACGAGGCCCGCTCCTCCGTGGTGATCGGCCACATCCGCGCCGCGTCGAAGGGCATCGGGATCGACGCCGCGCACGCCCATCCTTTCACCGACGAGGGCTGGGTGTTCGCCCACAACGGGACCCTGTTCATCCATAAGGAGGTCGCCGCGGCTCTCGGCCCGCGCCGCGCGCGCCTGAAGACCGACAGCGACAGCGAGGTCTATTTCCAGCAATTCATGAAGTTCCGCGCCGGAGGCGCGGAGCCTTCGGCGGCGTTCGAGGCCTGCATCCTCGAGAACTGGCGGCTGTGGGAGTCGTGCCGGTCCCGCTACCCGGAACTCCCGGCGCCCTACTCGAGCCTCAATGCGATCGCCTCCGATGGAAAAGGAATTCACGCGCTTTGCCACGCCGCGCAGCGCGGCCTCGCCGAGCACGGCATCTTCCACCCGGATCAGCCCTGGTCGGTCATGAGCTACGCGACCCGCGGCGGACGCTTCCTCCTCGCGAGCGAAGGCGTCGACGGCGGGGACTGGACGCGCCTGACCCCGCCCGAGACCATTTCAGCCGTGCCGTCTTCGGCCGGCGTCGCCGTCCGCCGCCGCCCGC
>JAQTNG010000285.1 GCA_028714015.1 Elusimicrobiota bacterium
CCCCGTCTTCCGCGATGGGCGAATGGGCCGACCAGTGGGCCTCGGAGGGCCGCAAAAACCTCTGGGGAGACGTCCCCTCCATCATGGAGATGCAGAGCGAGGGCGGAGCGGCCGGCGCCATTCACGGCGCGCTCCAGGCCGGATCGCTGGCCACCACCTTCACCGCGTCGCAGGGCCTCCTGCTGATGATCCCCAACATGTACAAGATCGCCGGCGAGCTGACGCCCGCCGTCTTCCACATCGCGGCCCGCTCGCTGGCGACGCACGCGCTGTCCATCTTCGGCGACCACGGCGACGTCATGGCCGCGCGCGCGACCGGCTGGGCCATGCTCGCCTCCAATTCCGTGCAGGAGGCCAGCGACCTCGCCTTGGTGGCGCACGCCGCGACCCTCGAGGCGCGCGTGCCCTTCATGCACTTCTTCGACGGCTTCCGCACCAGCCACGAGATCAACAAGGTCCTGACCTTGACGGACGCGACCGTGCGCGCGATGATCGACGAGTCTCTGGTCGAGGCGCACCACGGACGCGGGCTCACCCCGGACCGCCCCGTTTTGCGCGGGACCGCGCAGAACCCCGACGTCTTCTTCCAGTCGCGCGAGGCGGCCAATTCCTTCTACGCCGCGGTTCCCGCGATCGTGCAGAAGACGATGGACCGGTTCGCGAAGCTCACCGGCCGCGCCTACAAGATCTACGAGTACCACGGCGCGCCCGACGCCGACCGCGTCGTGATTATTATGGGCTCCGGCGCCGAGACGCTCCACGCGACCGTCGACGCACTCCGTGCCGAAGGCGAAAAAGTCGGAGTGCTGAAGGTGCGCCTCTACCGGCCCTTCGACTTCGCCCTGTTCTGCGCGGCGCTGCCCAAGACCGTCAAGTCGATCGCTGTCCTCGACCGCACCAAGGAGCCGGGTGCCGTGGCGGAGCCCTTGTTCCTCGACGCCTCCGCCGCCTTGCAGCGCGGCGGCCGTTCGGACGTGCGCATGATCGGCGGCATCTACGGCCTCTCCTCCAAGGAGTTCACGCCCGCGATGGCCAAGGCCGTCTTCGACGAGCTCGCCAAGCCCGCGCCCAAGCCCCGCTTCACCGTCGGCATCGAGGACGATGTCACCCATCTCAGCCTCGCGTACGATTCCGCCTGGTCCATCGAAGGCGACGAGGTCGTGCGCGCCGTGTTCTACGGCCTCGGCTCCGACGGCACCGTGGGCGCCAACAAGAACACGATCCACATCATCGGCGACCACACCGAGTCCTTCGTGCAGGCCTACTTCGTGTACGACTCGAAGAAGTCGGGCGCGATGACGGTCTCGCACCTGCGCTTCGGCCCCAAGCAGATCCGCGCGCCATACCTCATCGAGAAGACGAATTTCCTCGGCTGCCACCAGACCTCCTTCGTGGGCCGGTACAAAATGGTGCGCATGATCGCGCCCGGCGGCGTCTTCCTGCTCAACACGGCCGCGGGGCCGCTCGAGGCCTGGGAGACTTTGCCCAAGGAAGATCAGGACGACATTCGATCCAAGAAGCTGCGCTTCTTCGTCATCGACGCCTACAAGGTCGCTCGTGAGAACGGCCTGGGCGGACGCATCAACACCGTGATGCAGGCGTGCTTCTTCTCGATCTCCGGGGTGCTGCCGAAGGACCAGGCCGTCGAGGCCATCCGCGAGTCCATCCGCGAAGCCTACGGCAAGAAATCCGAGGAGCTCGTCAACAAGAACCTGAAGGCCGTGGAGGAGAGCCTCAAGAATCTCCACCAGGTGGTCGTTCCCGCGGGCGCGACGAAGTCCGCGCCGCTCGTGCCGCCGGTCGCCCCCGGGGCGCCGGACTTCGTGCGCTCCGTGCTGGGGCCGATCTGCGCGGGCGAGGGCGACCGCCTGCCGGTCAGCGCCATGCCCGTGGACGGGACCTACCCGACGGCGACCGCGCAGTGGGAAAAGCGCGGCCTGGCCCAGGAAGTGCCCGTCTGGGACGAGTCCGTGTGCATCCAATGCGCCAAGTGCGTCATCGTCTGCCCGCACGCGGTGATCCGCCCGAAGGTGTACGACCCGGCCCTGCTCTCCGGCGCGCCGGCCTCCTTTAAATCCTGCGAGCCCAAGGACCGCGAGTGGCAGGGCCTGAAGTACACCTTGCAGGTCTCCGTCGAGGACTGCACCGGCTGCGGCATCTGTGTGGACGTCTGCCCGGCGCGCAACAAGTCCGAGACCAAGCTCAAGGCCATCAACATGCGCCCGGCGGCGCCGATCCAGGAGGCCGAAAAGAAGAACTGGGAGTTCTTCCTCGAGCTTCCCGAGGTGGACCGCAAGCTCATCAAGAACGGCTCGATCCGCCACGAGCAGTTCCAGCGCCCGCTCTTCGAGTTCTCCGGCGCGTGCGCGGGCTGCGGCGAGACGCCGTATCTCAAGCTGCTCAGCCAGCTCTACGGCGACCGCCTCCTCATCGCCAACGCCACCGGCTGCTCCTCGATCTATGGAGGAAACCTGCCGACCACGCCCTGGGCCAAGAACGACGACGGACGCGGGCCGGCGTGGGCCAATTCCCTGTTCGAGGACAACGCCGAATTCGGCCTGGGCATGCGCTTGTCGGCCGATCACCAGACCGATTCCGCGCGCGAGCTCCTTCGGGGCATGGCCGGGGCGGTCGGCGACGACCTCGCGCGCGCGATCCTCGACGCGTCCCAAAAGAACGAGGCCGACATTTTCGACCAGCGGGAGCGCGTCGAAGCTCTCAAGACGAAGCTCGCCGGCCTCAAGGACGCGAAGGCCCGCCGCCTGCTGGGCCTCGCGGACGCGCTGACGCGCAAGAGCGTCTGGATCGTCGGCGGCGACGGCTGGGCCTACGACATCGGCTACGGGGGCCTCGACCACGTGCTGGCCAGCGGCAAGAACGTGAAGATTCTGGTCCTCGACACCGAGGTCTACTCCAACACCGGCGGCCAGAAATCGAAGTCCACCCCGCGCGGCGCGGTGGCCAAGTTCAGCAGCGGCGGCAACCCCTCCGCGAAGAAGGACCTGGGCCTCATCGCCATGTCCTACGGCAACATCTACGTGGCCTCGGTGGCCATGGGCGCGCGCGACGAGCAGACGCTCAAGACCTTCATCGAGGCCGAGGCCTACGACGGGCCCGCGCTGATCATCGCCTACAGCCACTGCATCGCCCACGGCATCGACATGCGCACCGCCAACCAGAACCAGAAGGCCGCGGCCGACACGGGCAAGCTCATCCTTTACCGCTACTCGCCCGACCGCGCGCGCGCGGGCGAGGCGCCGCTCATACTCGACTCCAAGCCGACCCGGCCGGCGGGTCTCGCGGCCTACCTGGCGACCGAGAACCGCTTCCAGATGCTGGCCAAGAGCAAGCCCGCGGAGGCCAAGGTCCTGTTCGATCTGGCGCAGCAGGACGCGCAGACTAGATGGGAGCTCTACGAGTACCTCTCCCAGAGAAAGCCGCGCCCGGCGGCCTGAGGACATGACCATGGACCTGACGACCACTTATCTCGGCCTGAAGCTGCGCACGCCGCTCGTGTGCTCGGCGAGCCCGCTGTCGGAGACCCTGGACGGCATCCGCCGGATGGAGGACTCCGGGGCCTCCGCCGTCGTGCTGAGCTCGCTCTTCGAGGAGCAGCTGACGCGCGACCGCGACGAATTGATCACGCGCCTGACCGCGAACACCAACGCCTTCTCCGAGGCGCAGAGCTTCTTTCCGGCGGTCGCCGACTTCCACTGGGGCCCGGAGAGCTACCTCAACCACATCCGCAAGGCCAAGGAGGCGTCGCGCATTCCGATCATCGCCAGCCTCAACGGGACCTCGCTCGGCGGCTGGACGAGCTACGCCAAGGACATGCAAAGCGCCGGCGCCGACGCCCTCGAGCTCAACATCTACTACATCCCCACCGACCCGGCGATGCCCGGAATCGAGGTGGAAGATACGCACGTGGAGATCCTAAAGGCCGTGCGCTCCGTGGTGAGCATACCCGTCGCGGTCAAGCTCGCCCCCTACTTCAGCAACATGGCGAGCATGGCCAAGAGGCTCGACGACGCCGGGGCCGGCGGCCTGGTCCTCTTCAACCGCTTTTATCAGCCCGACTTCGACCTGGAGAAGCTCGAGGTGCGCCCCAACCTCCTGCTCAGCACGCCCCAGGCCCTGCGCCTGCCGCTTCATTGGACGGCGGTGCTGTCCGGCCGAATCAAGGCCGACCTCGCGGCGACCAGCGGCATCCACACCGCGATGGACTCGCTCAAGCTCCTGATGGCGGGCGCGACCACGACCATGCTGTGCTCGGCGCTCTACAAGTTCGGCATCGAGCACATCCGCGTGATCGAGACCGAGCTCGTGCGCTGGATGACCGAGCGCGAGTACCTGTCCGTCTCCCAGCTGCGCGGCAGCATGAGCCAGCGCAACTGCGCCGACCCCAGCGCCTTCGAGCGGCAGCAGTACATCCGCACCCTGACGACCTACAAGGGGCTCTGAGACCGGTTGAAAACGATGTGCGTGAAGCGGTGACGGGCGGCGAACCGTCCGACCGCTTCCGCCGGCTCGTCGGTTTTGAGATGCCACGCGCTCGGATGAGCTCTTAAAGGACCATTCCAGGCGGCGGGATAGAGATGGATGACGCTCAGGGGCGCGTTCAGCGCCCCCGCCAGACGAGCCGCCTCGGCCATGACGACTGCGGCTTCCCGCTCATCGCAGGGCACGCAGACCAGCACGCGGTGTTCGACGGGCGGGGCATCCATGCCCTCATGTTAGCCCCGGAAGGCGTTGAGCTTCCATTGCCGCCCCGTTATCGCGGCGTTAATCGTCAGGTGATTCGAGGCGGTAGCCGACGGCGGGCTCGGTCTTCAGGTGGCGGGGCCGGACGGGCTCCTTCTCGATGCGATGGCGCGTCTGGTGGACGAGTATGCGCAGGGCCTCGGGCGTGCTGCCGCCCTCGGGCCAGATCTCCTTGAGCAGCTGCTTCTGCCCCACGACGCGGCCCGCGTCGCGGACCAGGGCGGCGAGCAAAGTGTATTGAAGAGGAAACAGCCGCACATCCTTCTAGGCGAGCCAGACGCGGCGCAGAGTCAGATCGATCTTCAGGTCGCCGTGCTCGTGCACTGGCACGGGGTCGCGCGCGGCGCGCTCCGCGC
>JAQTNG010000286.1 GCA_028714015.1 Elusimicrobiota bacterium
CCTGGATCCCGTCCGGCCCCGTCGCGCGCTCGAGGAAGCGCCAGTCCGCGAGCTCGGCGGCCGCCGTGTCGCGCTCGGCCTTGGCCTGGTCCCGCGCCTGCTTGCGCTCCTGGGCGCCGGCAAGAGCTTGCGCCTTCGCCTGGACCGTCGCGCGGGCGGCCGCGGCCGCTTCCCGGGCCGCGGTCAGGCGGTCGCGGGATCTAGCGATCTCGCGGTCCTTCGCCTCGAGCTGCGGCCTCTCGTCCGCTCCGGCCTCGCCGAGCCCCGAGCACTCCTCCTGGAGCCTGGCTTGTCGCTGCCGGGCATCGTCCTGCCGGCGCCGGGCTTCCTCGATCCTGACCGCGGCCGCCTCCCCGTCCCGGAGCCGGGCCTCGGTGTCGTCGCGGTTCGTCCATCCCAATGCGAGCTCGGTCTCTTCGAGCTCCGCGGCGCCGGGGAAGAGGGCGGGCTCCGGAGGCGGCGGGATCTGGATCGCGTCGAGAACGGCCTGGGTGGCGTCCACGGCGGCTCGGGCGTCCTGGGAGGCGGCCGCGAGCCCGGCGAGGGCTTCCTGGGCGTCCTTGGCCGTCTGGGCAGAGGTTTCGAGCGCCTCGAGGTTCGCGCGCGCGCGCTCCTCGGCCCGGCCGGCCTCGAGGAGGTCTGCGCTGGCCTGGGTCGAGCGGAGAGCGGCGAGCTTGCCCTCGCCCTCCAGGTGCCGCAGCTTCTCGGCGTCGGCATGGGCGGGCTGAGGATGGTCGGCGCCGCCGCAGAGTGGGCAGGCCTGGCCGTCGTGGAGCTCATCGACGAGGGCCGCCAGGGCCCTGGTCTCGGCGTGAGCCTTTCGCAGGGCCTCGAGTTCGGCGCTGGCGGCGAGCGAAGCCTTCCCGATGTGCTCGAGATCCTCGGTTGCCGCGGTGAGGGCGGTCCGGGCCGCCTCGAGCTTGCCCTCGCCCTCCGGGTCAGTCTTCGACCGGGCGAGCGCCTCGGCCTGCTCCGCCGCGGAGAGGCGAGCGCGCGCGTCGTCGACGTCCGCCCGGGCCTGGTCTTGCTTGCGCCTGAGCTCGGCGGTCGTGGTCTGGTAGGTCTGGGCGGCGGTGCGCTCGCCCTCGTCGTGCTTCGCCTTCAGGGCCCTGAGCTCGTCGCGCCGTGCCTCCAGGGCTTTAATATTCTCCAGTTCCTCGGCGGCCGCAGCCCTTCCTTCTGCGGCCAAGGAGAAACCCTTGACCTCCTCCTCGATCGCGGCGATAGCCTGGGATGTCTCCTCGATCTCGCGGTCGAGCTGGCGCCGGCGCTCGGCCTTCCTGTCGGCCTCGGCGACGCGCAAGGCCAAGGCCTCGCGCTCGGCCGCCAGGGTCCTGCCCTCGCCCTCCGCCCTCTCGGCATCGGCCGTTGCCGCCTTCTCCTTCTCCCCTGCCTCGCACTGCTCCGTGGTCAGGCGCTGGATCTCCTCGTCGACGCCGGCCGCGGCCGCGATCCTCTCGTCATTCCCGCGGATGTCGATGTCAAGGGCGTCGGCCCGGGTCTTGGCGGCGACGCGGTAGCGATCGAGATAGTCGATCCCCGAGAGCTCGCCGAAGAGGGCTTTGCGCTGGCCCTGGGTCGCCTGCCCGAGGTCGGGCGCGTACTTCGACGGCCGCTGCGTGACGAAGGCCGTCTGCAGGTACATCTCGAGGGAGCCGAAGAGCTCGGCTATCGCCTGCTCGTAGGGCTCCTTGCGGCCGTTGACGTTGTCCAGGGGCAGCTCGCCCCGGCCGTCGCCCTGGTCGCGGAAGAGGAAGTACTCGGCGGCGCCGGATTCGATGTCGGCGCGGATGTTGATGAGGGCCCGGTACTTCCAGCCCGTGCGCTCGTCGGAGAACCAGAGCTCGCGCGCGGAGTCCTTGAGCCGAAAGTGGCTCTTCAGGGTGCCGTCGCGGGTAAGCATCTGCGGCCACGGGTGCAGGTTCTCGAGGATGGTGGTCTTTCCGTGCCCATTGGCCCCGACGAGGGCGAGGACGCCCGGGCCCAGGGCCGCGAGGTCGAGGTCGATCTCGTCCTTCTTCGACTTCTTCCAGATGCCGATGGCGCCGCGGAGGCGCAGGCGGTCGATGCGGATGTGCGCGCCTTGTCCGGAGCCGAGGACAGCGCTTTCGCGCTCGAGCTCGTCGGCCTTCTTCAAGGCGGACTCGGGCGCGGTCAGGCTCGAAGCCTCGGCCCAAACCTCGATCTTGTCCTGGAGCCGCTTCTTCTCCGTGATCTCGCCCGCGCGGACGGTCTCGGTCGGGAGAATGTTCAGGGTGACGCGGGATCCGGGAAGGGCTCCGCGCTCCTGGAGCGCATCGAGGAGGTTCTCGGGGATGAAGAGCGCGGCCTCTTCTCGGGTCGCCGTTATCTCGGCCCAGACCATCTTCCCCTTCACGTCCTCATCGACGATCCCGCAGTGGTCGGCGAGCGGCGCCGAGAACTTGATGCGTTGCGGATGTGGGAAGGCGAGGCGAGAGACTTGGACGCTGCGGTCGATCTCTCGTTCCCCGCCGAAGCGGTCGACATGGTGTTCGAATAGGCCGGGATTAATCTCGACGACGTTGCACCCAGCCTTGTGCGTCTCGCCCCAGTTCCCCGGATAGACCGAGCCCGGGTAGTAGGCCGGGAGGCCGGGGATCTGCTGCGGCTCGTGGATGTCGCCGAGGGCGTAGTAGTCGGCCCCGATCTGCGCGAGGTCGTCTTGGGTGACCGAGATCCCGGATCCGGTCTCGACGCCGAAGCCGGTCGCGGACTTCGCGCCCGCGACCTGGCCGTGGTAGAGTACGAGGCAAGGAAGGTCGGAGTGCTGCTGTCTCATGCCGCCAAGCCCAAGCAGTAGCCTCTTCATCGCGTCGCGGACCGCGAGGTCCGAGTCGTCCTTCCCCGTGGCTTCCGCTCCGGCGAGAAGCCACTTTTTATTGGGTTCTGGGATCCCGAAGAGAAGAAGGTCGGGATCTCCGACCCGCTTGTAGGTTTCGTGGTCCCACTGCGACAGGAAAGCGTGATCGTCCGAGGTCCGAAGCAGGCCATAGGCCAGTCCTGGCCTCAAGATGACGATCGGGTAGCGCGCGCGGATCTGCTCGAAAACCTCGAGCGAGCCCTCGGTGTCGTGCGAGGGCGTGCCGTAGATGAAGACCACGGGCGCGCAGTCGGCGAGCTGGCGGACGAGGTCGAGGAATAGGGCGAAGAGGGCGCGGGCCGTGTCCATAATGGCCCCGTGCCAGAAGTCGCCCGCGATCGCGATGAGGTCGAAGGGCGAGCGCTTGTGATCGGCGATGACGGCTTCGAAGGACTGACGCACGAGGTCATAGACCTCGGGCTTCGCATGGATATCGGCAAGATGGGCTATGCGGAGGTTCTTCATGATGCCCTCCGCTTCCGCGCCTCTTCCTGCTTCTTGCAGAGGTCGAGGTAGTACATGAGCGAGCCAGGTCCCTCGAGGGGCGTCGCGGGATTGTCGACGGCCGGCTGAACGACGGAGATCTGTTGCTGAGACAGTACGCCCGAGGCTATATAGTCGCGCAGGGCGTTCCGCGCAGCCTCGGCCTGGTCGGCTTCCGCCGCCGGAGCCGCGCCGCCGAAGTCGAGTTCATCGTCGTCCGCGCTCGTCGTCTGGTCCTCGGCGGGACGGGCGCCGGCGGCGGGGTCGGGGGTCCGGGCCGGAGCGGCGATCTGTCCCGCGGTAGCGGGCCCGAAGAGGGCGGCCGTGTTGCCGGCAATGCCGTCAAGCATTCGGTTCATGACGAACTCGTTTTTCGCATTGATGATGATGCGCGAGAAGAGGAAGACGCGGACCGCGTCGGCTTTGTCGTCCTTCGTGAAGAGGTTCCTGATTCCCGTGGGCATGCCGAGGATGGAGACCGTCGCGCGATTGCGCGCGCCGGTGTTCGCCCGCTGGCGCCCGACCTTGCGGAAGTTGACCAGCTCCTTCTTGAGCTCGAGCGGGGTGTAGGCGATCTTCCCAGGGCGGCCGTACTGGTCCTTGTTGTTCCAATCGGCTTTGCCGTTGAGCTCCATCTCCTCGGTCCTGGTCTGGACGTCGAACTCGTACTCGCAAGCGCTGCCGAAGATCATCTTGCCGTCGGGGCCCATGACCATCGCCTGCGAGCGCCCGACGTAGCAGCCCTCGCCCTCGAGACGGGTCGACTCCGCCGCCTGGTTGTACGAGACGCCGGCAGCGGCCGCGAACTTGTCGAGGGTCTCCTTGCGGGGCATGTAGGCCTTGCCCCCCTCCATTTCATGGAACTCGTCCTTGCGGA
The DNA here is from genome assembly GCA_028714015.1 of Elusimicrobiota bacterium. Lineage (GTDB taxonomy): Bacteria > Elusimicrobiota > Elusimicrobia > UBA1565 > UBA9628 > GWA2-66-18. The sequence goes on from JAQTNG010000286.1 coordinate 4,242, forward strand.
CCTCGATCGCTTCGATGTGAACCTCGAGAAGCGGCGACAGCTCCTCCAGGTGCGACGGCTTCACGAAGCTGCGCACGTTGGGGCCGGTGTAGCGACCGATGAATTCCTTTGCCTGCTGACTATTCATATTGATCCTCCTGAACTGAATAAAAGCCGGGCGGGTCACTCGACGTCTGGACGTCTTCGTGCTCGTCCCCCGCCCGGCGGGGCAGGAGGTGACCCCGGCCGCGGATGATTCGCCGCCGGGGTCGCCTCGTCCTACTATTTCGCGTCCGCGAGAAGCCGATAATCCTTCCCGAGCCTGGCCTCGAGAATAGTCGTCCGACGTCCGGTTTCGGTGTTTTCGGTGAGGACCATGCCATTCCCGAGAACGCGAACAACACGAACGCGACGGCCGTCCCTGGCTTCGTAAACCTGAAGGCGCTCGACCATAGCCTTACTCCTTCGCGCCCGCAGGCACTGCTATCGCATCCGGCCCCGTCTTGGGGTCGACGTCCTCGCAGGGATAGTATTTACAGACCCCGGGCCCGCAGTGGTCGCAGGGCTGGACCTTCGCCGGCGCGATCCTGAGCGTCGTCGCGATTATTTTCTGGATGTCGATATGAACGTTATTCATGACGCCTCCAGGAGCGGAATCGCCTTCAGCTTGAAGTTCGCGCCGAAGTACTCGCCTGCGTTCGCGACGCCCATCTCCGCCTCGGCCTCCGCCGGACTCTTGACCCAGCCGTTCAGGCGCCCGGCTTCGATGTTCAGCCGCTTCATGAAGTCCTGATCGACGCGGATATGAATCGTGCCTTTCAGGAAGGCGCGGACGTCCATGAAGAGGCTGTCGTCGGCGAGGAAGAACTCGTACTTCTTCCCCGGCTCCC
>JAQTNG010000287.1 GCA_028714015.1 Elusimicrobiota bacterium
GTCCGACGGGAGGCCCGCCTGGTTCGCCCTCCGCTCGAGCGGGGGCGCGGTCTGGCTGGCGCTGGGGGCCGGCGCGTCGGTGCTCCTGGCGATGCTCTACTGGCCGCTGTTGAGGGGATTCCTGCAGACGACGCCGCTGACCGCCGCTCAGTGGATCATTCCCGCGCTCGCCGCCGCCCTGTCGTTGGCCGTCCTTGAAGCGCTGCGCATGGGAAGCACTTGCGCGTCCGCTCCCGACGCCCCATAATAGGGGCATGTGGGCGCTCCATGAGTCGTATGACCCGGCCACACAGGTCCTCTATCTCGACCTCGTTGCGCAACCCGCCGCGGCGCCCGGCCATCCCGGGCTATCCGAGCCGAAGCTCCTCGGGATGTTCAAGGACGCCGCCGACGCCCGTCAATTCACGGACGGCTACATGCATGCGCTGGCCTACGAAGAGGATCAGGTGGTGCGCCTGGTCCGCTGCGGCGAGCACCGGACGGGAGGCTGCAACGGGCCGGGGAAGCCGTGCTATTTGGGGCTCGACGACTTTCACTGCAAGACGCGCGAAAGCCGTTAGCTTAAAACCCGCCCTCCACGACGAAGCACTTCGCCGTCTCGGCGTAGCGCAGGACCAAAGTCGATTTCCGGGTCGTCCCGGACTTCCAGGCGATCTCGTAGGGCACGCCGATGGCCGCGTTCTTCCCGGACCGCGCGGATTCGCCCACGCTGACGACCGTGATCCCCTCGTAGATGCGCCTGGACTCCCCCTTGAAGCGAGGAAAATACTTCACGGTCTCGTCCCAGGCCTGCCTCGACACCGAATCCAGAAAAGCTTTGGCCGTCGCCTCGGGGCTCGCGCACGCCGGCGCGGCCGGGCCCAGGGCGGCATCCGAGGCGGGATTTCGGGTCTCCGGGGCGCTCGCCGCGGCCGCCGGGCTCATCGGCGTCCCGGAGCGGCGGCCCCAGAAGAAGCCGCCGAGGCCGCCGGCGATCAGCAGAACGGCCGCGGCCGCCGCCTTGCCGCCGCAGCTGGCGCAATTCGGACAGGAATCCTTCCGTTCGTCCGATCCGTGCTTCTTGTCCATGCCCGGCCTCCTTCCTTCCAGCGCATTATACATCACGCTATTCCCCCCGAGAACCACGGCGGCGCTTCTTGATAGACTCATCTCATGGAAGAGAAGCCGCGCTTGAACCGCATGGACCTGCTGGAGGTGCTCACGGTCGGCCTGCCGTTCTGCGGCTTCAAAATCCTGACCGGGCTCTCGCTGACGGCCTCCGCCGCGGCTTCGCCCCTCGGGCTTCTCGGATTCCTTCTCATCGGCCTCGGCGCGCTGGACGGGGCCATCAACGGGGTCAATCTCGTCGGCCTGCTCGTCAACGGCCGCCGGCCGATGGCCGCGTGCGCCCTCGCGCTGGCGACGCGCCCGTTCCACGGGCCGGCCGGATCGCTCCGGAAATGGCGCGACCTCGGGAATTCCCTCGACGTTCTGCTCTCGTTCGCGCTGGTCGCGCTGATGATCGCCTTCGGGCGGCTTCGCTCGATGCCGCCCGACCGGCTCGCCGCCTGGAACGCCTGCGTCATCCTCAACGTGCTCGGAGCGGGCCTCGGGCGCTTCAGCGATTCCGTGCGCGACTTCGCGCGAGACTGAAAATCAGTCCGCGCGGCTCAGAGCTCCGGCGCCAGGGAAAAAATCTCGTCCGAGCGCAGCCAGTAGGTCGGGAGCGTGCCCGTGTCCGCCACTCCGGCCACCAGGCCCAGCCGGCAGGATTTCAGATCGCGCGAGCAGTACGGATGCATCATGAGCGTCGCGTCGTTGCCGTACAGCGTCCCGGCCGCGTCGCGGCCCAGCGCCCACTTCAGGACCGTGCCGTCCGCGCCCGGGTCGACATGCGCGCGGGCCTCGATGGTGAAATCCACGCCCTCGCGGGTCTCGGTCGAGTAGGCGAACGGCCTCCGTTCGGGCGCGGCCGAGCGCATCACGTAGCCGGGAAGGGACAGCCCGCCGTCGGCCACCAGCTCGACGGCGTAGCGCAGATTGCGGATGGCGCGGTCGCCCCCGAGGCGAGGCGCGGCTTCCATGTCGAAGCCGACGGTCACCACGGCCGGCTGACGGAGCACGCCGCCGTCCGAGAGGGTCGCGCGGAAGGTGACGCTGTGGCGCCGGTAGCCCGCGCCCGCTTCCCGGTCCCGGAGCGCCGTCAGATTCTTCATCGCGGCGGTCATCTCCGGGGCGGCCGCCCCGGCGGCGAGGTCGGCCAACGGCTCCTGCGCGGACACGGCGGCGGCGACGGCCAAGGCGGCGGCGGCGAGGATCAGCGAGCGGCGGTTCATGGGTTCTCCGTGACCCTGTCATTATAAGCGGCGCGCGCGGCCGCCGCCTGGGCCCAACGGACCCGCCGGGCTGGGACCGGGCCGAGGGCGCGAAGCTTGTGACTTCGCGGTTTTGGGGCTATGCTGGCTCCAGCATGGCCAAATCAGACGCGCTGTCCAATCGCTACGAAGCGGGCTTCTGCATTTTCATGGCCGCCCTCGCGTTTCTCGGCCGGGACAACCCGAGCCTGGACTATCCGCAAATTCTCTATCTCTTCGGCCTCCTGATGGTCCTCAACCTGCTGGCGGGGATCGCCCTGCGTCGCCGGCCCGACGCCCCGATGATCTCGACCGGCTTCATACTCGCCAACTGCGGCACGATCACCGCGATCCTGGCGCACTCCGGCGGCGCGTCCTCGAACCTCTGGGTCCTCTACCTTCTGCCGATCTTCACGGTCTGCCTCCTGCTCGGACCGCGCGAGGCCGCCGGCATCACGGCCGGAGTCGTGGCCTTCAACGCCGCCTTCACGCTCGGCGAAGTTCGAGGAAATTGGTCCGTCGCCGCGTTCGAAGTTCTTCTCAAGAGCGGCTTCTTCATTTTCACCGCCCTTCTGGCGTGGCGGCTCGTCGCCAAGGACCGGTCCGCCCATACCCAGCTCCAATCCGAGAGCCGGAGAGCCGACCAGCTCACGACGCGCCTGGAGGGCGCCGCCGCGCTGAGCAACGTCGCCCTCGTCAGCGCCGGCGTCGCCCATGATCTGCGCAACGCGTTCATGGTCATCCTCGGCTTCTCGGAGACGATCCTCGGCGACGAGTCCCTGAGCCCGGGCGCCCGGGACGGCCTGGAGCGGGTCAAACGGATGGCGAAGCTCGGCGGCGAGATGTCCCATCAGCTCGCCCGCCAGGGAGCCGACGCCAAATTCGAGCCGACGCCCGACGACCTCGACGCGATCGCGTCCAGCGTCACATCCCTGGTCCAGAACGTCTTCCTGAAAAAGAACGCCCGCCTGGAGGTGACGCCGTCCTCCGAGCCCTGCACGGTCTCGGCCAGCCGCGCGCACCTCCAGCGCCTGTTCCTGAACCTGTTCCTCAACGCGCTCTCCGTCAGCAAGGAAGGCGGGCGGGTGCGGCTGACGACGCGGCGCGAGGGAGCCTCCGCGGTCGCGACGGTCGAGGACGACGGCCCCGGATTTTCACCCGAGATGCTGCCGCGCCTCTTCGGCGCCTATGAGACGACGCGCCCCTCTGAAGGCGGCACCGGCCTCGGCCTCAATCTCTGCGCCCGCATCGCGCGCGAGCACGGCGGAAGCCTCACCGCCGAAAATCGGCCCGACGGCGGCGCGCGCCTGATTCTGCGCCTTCCTCTCGCCGCGGCCTCCGGCCCCGCCTAAGAAGACCTCCGTCGCCGGACGCGCCGCGACGCAAAAGATTTACATCGGGATCATCGCCCGCGCGCTCGGTTACGGCTAGGATAAACCGGAACGATGAGACATCTTTTTTCCGCCGCGCTCGCCGGGCTGCTCCTGCCGGGGTGCTCCAAGGAGGTCCTGCCCGACTATCCCCTGCACGGCACCGCCGTGACGCGCACCTACTTCCACAACCTCGGCTTCAAGGGCCTGTTCGCCTCGGAAAGCACGCGCACCGTCTCGACGCGCGCCGACATGCGCAGGGAGGAGGACGAGTTCAAGTTCACCGGCATGATGATGAAGCACCTCGCCGGCGGCCGCGGCGGCGCCGTCATCTGGCGCGTGGACAAGAACAAGCAGTGGCGCCTCGACCCCAAGACCAAGACCTATGCCGAGTGCCCCCTGCTCGGCTGCCCCCCTTCGCGAGAGCCCCAAGAGGCCCGTCCGGAGCCGCCGAGCCAAGAGCCGCCGCGGAAAAAACCTTCCTGCGCGCTCACGCTCGCCAGGAACAAGCTGTCCGTCGACGCCACGGCGGAGTCTCGAGAGATCAACGGCTTCAAGGCCAGGCGATACAAGGTTTCCTGGGAGGTCGTGCTGCAGGACAAGGACAAGAAGAAAAACACGAGCCTGGTCACGATCGACATCTGGACGACGCCCGAGAACGACCCCCGCATCGAGGCCGTGCGGACCGTGGATCGCAATTTCGAGCAGCATGTGAAGGCGCGGGCGCCCGAGAGATCGGGCGTCGGCAAGGTCGTTCCCGCCGAGGCCATGAACATCATCGCCATGCAGTTTCTCGCCGGCCTGTCGGCCGACCAGCGCGCCGCCGTCACCGCGGCCTCGAAGGAGCTGGGCAAGATTCGCGGCCTGCCCGTCTCGACCCGCCTGGAATGGAATCTCGGCGGCGACGCCTGCCAGAGCGAAGCCCAGGCCGCGCCGAAGGAGGCGCCGCCCTCCGGCATCGACGTCTCCCACGGGGTCGGCGGCCTATTGGGCAGCGCCGCCAAGCGGGGCGCGCAAAGCAAAGCCGACGAGATGGCGGCGAAACCGGTCTTCGCCTTCATCGAGGAAATCCAGAAGATGGACGTCGAGCCGGCCTCGGACGGACTCTTCGTCCCGCCTCCGTCGTATAAGCTCTCCTCCGCGGCGCGCTGAGCGGGCGCCGGCCTCAGCGGTCGATCGCCTTCATATTCGCCGCGGCGTATCGATCGCCCGCGATTTCATCCCGCGGGACGGCGCGCTCCAGTTCCGCGACCTCGTCGGGATTCAACCGGATCTCCGCGGCGGCCGCGTTCTCCTCCAGATACTTCCTGCGCTTGGTTCCCGGAATCGGCGCCAGATCCTCGCCCTTCGCCAGCACCCACGCCAGCGCAAGCTGG
>JAQTNG010000288.1 GCA_028714015.1 Elusimicrobiota bacterium
CTGGTGGCGCGGAAGGATGACCTCGCCGCCCGGACAACCCAGGCCGCCGCCTTGGACGTGACGCTCGCCGGTCAGCGCGAGCAGCTCGCCGCGATCGCCGCCGAGGGGCGTGGACTCGCCGAGCAAATCAGGACAGCCGAGGGAAGGGCGAGCACGGCGGACCAGCGGGTGAACCGGGCCACAGGCGCGCTGGCCGAGGCACGCCGGAAGGTCGGCAGCAAGGCGGACCTGCAGGGCAAGGTGGCCCGGCTCGTAGCGGCACGCGGGGAGCGGGGGGAATGCTCGGTCCGCATTCAGAATGCGGATTCAGCGATTGCCGAACAACGGGCCGAGTTGGATCGCATCGCCCGGGAAAACCAAGAGATCGGGAAGACCCGGGGAGAGATCCTGGCCGAACAGCGCCGCGTCACGGCCGAGAAGGCCGGTCTGGTCCCATTGATCACCGGCCACAGATTGCGGACAGGCGTGATGGATACCGTTCCCTGCATCATGGTCGAGGATCTCGCGGAGCGCTGCCCGCTGCTCGCAGACGCCCGGCAATCGCTGGGCATCCTGGAGGGACTGCTCCAGAAGCAATCCGAGCTGTCCGCGTGGACCTGTCCCGTCATGCCGGAACTTCAGCAGACGACCCTCGTTGATGCGACCTTGAAGGTCTGCGAGGCAACGAAGACGACGGCCCAGCGGACGGCGCAGGGAATCGACCGGGAGATCGCCAGCCTTCAGGCAGCGGAGTCGGCCCTGGCCAGCCTTGATACCGTCGCGGCGGAGATCCCCGGCTTGGAGGCAGAGGAACTGGCGGCGCGCGGGGAACGGGACGCGGCGAGCGAATCCCTGGTTGCCCTGAAGGGCGGGCGCGATGCGAAGGCGGCCGCGTACCGCAAGCTCGACGGGGAGATCAAGGCGAACCAGACCGAGCGCGCAACGCTCGATGAGGCCGTCCGGCTGCTCCCCGAGGCGGAACTGGCGACGCGGGAGTTGCCCGGGCTGGAAGCGGAGATCGCGACCATCGAGCAGGAGGTCTCCGGCCTCCAGGCGAAGCTGGCGGGCGAAGCGGAATTTCGCGGCCGGGTGGATGGTGCCCAGCAAGACACGGACGTGCGCCGGCGGGCCATCGCCGAGGGGCAGGCGCGCCTGCTGGATTGCGAGCAGGCCGAGCGCGAGGCCATGCAGGACGCCGCCACCAAGCGGGCAGAGCTGGCGCGCCTCGACGGCCTGGTCAAAGACCGGGAGACCGCTGCCGCCGATGCTCGGGACCTCCGCGAACGGCACACGCGCTTGGCGATGCTCGCCGATGCCTATCGCCAGATCCCGCTCATGATCCTCGAGGGCAAGGCCTGCCCCATCCTCGAAGAGGAGGTCAATGCGTTCCTGGCCAAGGTCTCCCGCAACCGGATGAGCGTCCGGATCGAGACCCAGCGCGAGCTCAAGAGCAAGGAGACGGTGGACGGCCTGGAGATCTACGTGCGCGACTGGCGGGGGGAGCGCAGCCTCGATGAGTACAGCGGCGGCCAGGTGGACGAGCTGGCCATCGCGTTCCGGGTGGCGTGGACCCGCCTCCAGGAGCGTCGGTCGGGCGCTGGCATCGATACCCTCTTCTTGGATGAGGTCTTCGCGGCCCTCTCCGAGACGGACCTGGACGCCGTCCTGGCCGCCCTCCGGGAGGTCCAGAACGAATTCGAGTTCCTGGGCGTGATCTCGCACGTCCCGAAGCTGCGCGACGTCTTCCCCTGCCAGGTGCGCGTCACCGGGGGCCAGGAGGACTCGCGGGCAGAGCTGGTCACCGCATAGGAGGGACCATGGACATTACCGCGCAGGAGATCGCCCTGACGGAGTTACACGAGAGCCCCTGGAATCCTCGTCGCCACTTTCCCCAGAAGTCCCTGGAGGAGTTGGCCGAGAGCATCCGGAAGGTGGACGTCCTGTCCCCCCTCTTGGTGCGCCCGCGTGACGCCGGCGGCTATGAAATCGCGGCAGGCCACCGGCGCCTTCGGGCGGCCAAGCTCGCCAAGCTCGCCGAGGTGCCCTGCATCGTGCGGCCGATGCCCGACCAGGAATTCCTGGAGATTTTAACAATCGAAAATCTGCAGCGCGAGGACGTCCATCCCTTGGATGAAGGGGAGGGCTATCGGACCCTCATGGCGCAGACCGGCTGGCTGGCGGACGAGGTCGCGGCCAAGGTTGGCAAGAGCAAGAGCTACGTCTACCAGCGCCTCAAGCTGGCCGAGTTGATCGAACCGGCGAAGAAGGCCTTCCTCGAGGAGAAGATCACCGCCGGCCACGCGATCCTGATCGCCCGCTTGACGGCGAAGGACCAGAAGGAGGCCCTCGGCGCGTGCTTCGAGCGCTGGGGCGAGCGGGACCTCCGCAGCGTCCGCGAGCTCGCCCGCTGGATCGACCACGAGGTCCACCTCGAGCTGTCCGCAGCGCCCTGGAAGAAGGACGATGAGACGCTTGTGCCGGAGGCGGGCGCCTGCAAGGCTTGTTCGAAACGCTCGGGCTACATCCCCGAGCTCTTCCCGGAGATCGCGGGCAAGCGGGATGTCTGTCTGGACCGCGCTTGCTTCCACCGCAAGCAGGCGGCCCACCTCGTGCGCCTCCAGGCGGAGGCCAAGACCGCCGGCGCGCCGCTCCCTCAGCTCGATACCTACGGCTACGGCGAGCGCAAAGCTGGCGTGCTCAAGCACGGGAGCCAATGGACGGAGGCCAAGCCGGGCAGTTGCCCCCATGCGGTCAAGGGCGTCATCGTGGCGGGGGATCACATCGGCCAAGCCAAGACCGTCTGCACCGAGAAAACCTGTAAGGAACATTGGGGCGGCAGCGCCTCGGCCGCGGACCCGAATGCCTGCTGGCGGCGCGAGCAGGCGGCGACGGCCCGGAAGAAGGCGCTCAAGACCGCCCTGCTCACCGATATCCTGCGGCAGGCGCGGGACAAGGTGACGGCCCTGGGCCGGGAAGACCTGGAAACGCTCGCCCTGGCCTTCTTTGTGGACATTTGGCATGAGCATCAGAAGGCCATACTGCGGATCGAAGGGTGGGAGGATAAGCCGGGGACCAGCCACTTCGCCGTGGCGGCGCGGCGCATCCCGGCCCTGACGAACCGGGACCTGGCCCGACTGTTGTTCTCGCTCAGCCACGCCCGGGCCCTGGCAGATTTCGGCTATGGCTATGGCGAAAAGCAGCGGCCGGAGACGCGCCTACGGGAAGCGGCCAAGCAGCTAGGCGTGAATGTCGCTGCGATCGAAAAGGCGCAGGCCGCCGCCGAGGCCGAGCGGCTCCGCAAGAAGAAAGAGCGGGAGGCCAAGACCAAGAAGACGGCCGCCAAGGGCAATGGCAAGGCGGCGCCGGCGAAGACATATCCCGAGCCGACGTGCAGCGCCTGTGAGTGCACTGAGAGCAATCCCTGCATCGATAAGGGGACGGGCGAAACCTGCGGCTGGGCGAAGCTCGATCGCAAGACCAACGCCGGCCTCTGCACCTTCTGCGACGAGAAGACGAAGGGAAAGCCGGCGGGCAAAGCTGTGCACTCGTCTGCACAGGCGAGCGCCTGATGTCCGATCACCCGAAGAGCGTCAAGCCCTGCGCGGATTGCGGGAAGCCGTTCGAGGGGACGGCGCCGGCGCGGTACTGCCCGGAGTGCCGCTGGAAGCACCGCGGTCTGTTTCCGGTCAAGTACGTCTGGACGCCGGAGCGGGACCAGGTTCTCCTGGACCGGTACGACAGCCGCGTCAAGGGGCGCGCGGCAGAGATCGCAGCGGCGCTCGGCTGGCCGGCCTGGGTGGTCAAGAAGCGGGCGTGCCGCCTGGGGCTCGCCCATCCCTGGCCGGCCGATCGTCGCGACTGGACGCCAAAAGAAGAGCGCTTCCTCCTCCATCACGCCGGCAGCCGGCATGTGCACTGGATGGCGAAGCAGCTTGGCCGCTCAGAGACCTCGGTGATCCTGAAGTTGAGGCGCATGAAGATCTCGCGGCGATGGCGTGAGGGCTACACGCTGCGCGAGTTGGAGCTGTGCTTCGGCTGCGATCATCACGGCATCGAGCGGTGGATCCGCCAGGGCTGGCTCACGGGGCGGCGACGAGGAACGCGGCGGCAGGGCCCGGGCGGCCGCGGCAATGGGCCGGCAGACCCGTGGGTCTTCAGCGATGCCGCGATCCTGGAATTCATCCAGCAGCATCCGCTGGAATTCCGCCTAGACAAGGTGGACCAGTTCTGGTTCCTCGACCTGGTCTTCGATGGTGGGCTGGTGACCAGGGCGTTGGCGACTGAACGACGACTGGAGGCCTCATGACGACCGTCTTGCTCGGTCACGCGAACCAGCGGCGGATCGAGGTGGATCTGGATGTTCTCCTCCGCACGCGACTGCTCGTGCAGGCATCCTCCGGGGCCGGGAAATCCTGGCTGTTGCGGCGCCTCGCGGAACAGCTCTTCGGCAAGGTCCCCGTCGTGATCGTGGACCCGGAGGGCGAGTTCGCCACCCTCCGGGAGAAGTATGGGTACGTCCTGGTCGGGAAAGGCGGCGAGACGCCGGCGGACACCCGCTCCGCGGCGCTCGTGGCCCACAAGCTGCTCGAGCTGCGCGCCTCGGCGGTCTGTGACCTCTACGAGGTGAAGCCCTTCGAGCGGCATCGGTGGGTGAAGCTCTTCCTCGAGGCCCTGATCGATGCGCCCAAGAACCTATGGCATCCGCTGGTCGTCATCGTGGACGAAGCGCACCAGTTCGCGCCGGAGAAAGGAGCCGGCGAGTCCGAGGCGGCCGAGGCCATGATCGGGCTGGCCACGCGCGGCAGGAAACGCGGCTTCTGCGCGGTCTTTGCGACCCAGCGGCTCGGCAAGCTCCGGAAGGATGCGGCGGCCGAGCTGCTCAACGTCCTGATCGGCGGGACGTTCATCGATGTGGACCGGAAGCGTGCGGCCGATGCCCTGGGAATCGCGCCGGCCGATCAGCGGCGATTCTTCGATGAGATCAAAGTCTTGCGGCGTGGCTGCTTTTGGGCCCTCGGCCGGGCTGTCTCCATCGAACGCGTCTTGGTCACCGTCGGTCCTGTGGAGACCACCCATCCCGAGGCCGG
>JAQTNG010000289.1 GCA_028714015.1 Elusimicrobiota bacterium
CGGGCTCGAACGCGCCGGAGGGCGGAGGCTGCTCGCGGCGCACGAGAGCCGCGGCGGGCGCGCCGACGAAAGCGCGCGAGCGCTTGCGCCGGTTCGCGTATTCCGAGGACGCGCAGACGCGCAGGTCGAGGCCGTGGTCGAAGAAGTCGGAGGTCATCGCGCCGCCCGGAGCGTCGATGACGAGCGGCTTGCCCATCCGCTCGGTCCCGAAGCGGTCCGGAATGCTCTCCATCTCGTTCTCGTCCTCGGGCGTCATGACGCCCTTCAGTATCTCCCGGCCCGCCGGGCCCATGCCCGTCAGCCAGCGCAGCGCGGAAACCCGCACGAACGGGCAGGGCTCGACGCGGACGATGGCGCCGAGCGCCGGGGCCGCGTCGGGACCGAGCTTCCCCATGAAATGCACCGCCGTCAGGCGCACCTGCCAGTCCGCGTCGTCCGACGCGTAGCTCAGAAGCGGCAAGCCGTCTCGTCCGAGGTCTCCCGCGTCATAGAGCGCATGGATGCGGTTGTTCCAAAGGCCGAAATCGAGCATGCGCCGCCGGCTTTCCATATCCTCCGCGGACGGCGCGGCCGCGGCGGCCAGGCTCAGCCCCGACACCAGGACGGCCAAACCGAACGACCTCGCGCTCATGCCGTCAGTGTAGCTCTTCACGTGAATTCGTCAAGGGGAGCCCCCGCGCGCGCTATAATGTCCGCATGAGACATCGCCTCGGGCTGGCCTTGCTGCTCCTCGTCACGGCGTCGGCCGCGCTCGCCTCCCCCGCGCAGATCGTCATCATCCGGCACGGCGAGAAGCCCGACACCGGCAGCGAGCTCAACGAACGGGGCTTCGCGCGGGCGCGGGCGCTGTCCGATTTCTTCGTCAACGATCCGGCCGTGATCGCATACGGCCCTCCCGCCGCCATCTTCGCCATGAAGCCCAAGGGCCCGGACGGCTCGATCCGCGCCATCCAGACCGTGACCCCGCTGGCCGAAAAGCTCGGACTGGCGATCAACTCCGATTACCTGAGGGACAGCCTGCCCGAGCTCGTGAAGGCCGTCATGAGCGCCCGCGCCTACGACGGGAAGACGGTCCTGATCTGCTGGGAGCACAAGGTCATTCCGCAGCTCGTGGTCGACTTCGGCTGGACGACGGCGCCGGATCATTGGGCCGGAAGCGTCTTCGACCGCGCCTGGATTCTGAAGCTGAGCGGCGGCCGGGTCGTCTCCTTCACGGACGCTCCCGAGCACGTTCTTCCGGGAGACGGCGACCGCTAGCGGAGCCGGCCCAGGGTCCTCCGGGACCCGGAGGTGGGCCTTTTGCTCCTTCCCCGCGAAGCTGATTTCCGGGCATACTAAGGGTATGAGACGGGTACTCGTCCTCGCGGTCCTGATTGCGGCCTCCCTCGGCCGCGCCGCGGCCCAGTCGCGCACGGCCCCCGCGAGCGTCCAGCTCTCGCTGTCCTTCGCCGCGCCCGCGCCCGCGCTCCTCGCCCCGCTCACGGTCTCGGCCCTCCAGCCCTCGCTGGCGCCCGCGGTTCTGTCCGTCGCGCCGGCGCTCTCCGCGCCGGCCTTCGCCGCCGCGCCCAAGCCCGTGATGGCGGCCTTTCATACCGGAGACCCTTCCGCCTATCTCAAGGCCGCGCGCGCCGCCGAGTACGAGCCGCCGGAGGGCGACGAGCACCAGAGCGCCTTGTACCAGCTCGGCCTGGAGCGGGAAGCGGCTGACCGCGCCGCCCGCACGCTGTTCGCCTCGCCCGCGCCCGCCGCCCGGGCGACGGCCATCGATTACGAGGAGTTCGGCCGGCAGCTGTCCCGGCATCCCGGCCTGAGCCTCAATGCCTTCTCGCACACGGACGCCAAGCGGCGCATCCTCAAGGCCTCGGGCTACTCGCGGCTCCACGGCGCGGGCGGCGTCCCCGTCCCCATCGAGCGCGCCGACGACGCGCGGGTGGGCAAGGCCTTCGCCAACGTCCTGCGCGCCTTCGACCGGCGCTAGGGTTCAGTCCGGCGATTCTTCGACGGCCGCCGCGAGCGCCTTCGCGACCTCGGCCATCTTCTCGTAGTCGAGCGTCTCGGGCAGGTCCGACGCCTCGTGGTAGTTCGCGTTGCGGTAGAAGGCCGTGTCCGAGAGCATCAGGGCGGGAAAGCCCAGATCCCAGAAGTTCAACTGGTCCGACAGCGCGAGGCCCGCGAACGGCCCCGGCAGGACCGAGGAGGTCAGCGGGAAGCGCGACGCCCGCTTCCAGGACGCGCCGAACTCGCCGAGCAAGGCCCGGCTCGCGATGTTCCCGACGGCGCCGACGAAATCGCCGTGGTCCGGGTAGAACAGCTGCATGAACGGCGGGTACAGCTGGGAGCCGGGGCGAGGATTATAGTAGCCGAGCATCTCGAGGACGATCACGCCGTGGACGGCGACGCCGTCGTCCTTCAGGCCGCTGGCGTATTGCCAGCTGCCCATGTTGCGCGTGCCGAACGAGGGCGGTTCCTCGGTGCCGAAGGCGACGAAGCGCACCTCGCGGCCGGGCGCGCGCTCCTTCAACAGGCGCGCGACCTCGAGGAGCACGGCAACGCCGCTGGCGTTGTCGTCCGCGCCGGGAGTGCCCGGCGCCGAGTCGTAGTGCGCGCCGATCACCCAGGAGCCGCGCGGCCGCGGCGCGCGAACGCTCAGGACCGCTTCGACGTTCTGGAAGCTCGTGCCATTCTTGACGTCGCGCATCCAGCGCGACCCGTAGGGCAGGGCCTTGGGCGAGTAGCCGGCTTCCTTGAAATTCGCGAGAACGTAGTCGCGCGCCCGCTCGCGGCCCTTCGGATGATAGGCGTCGCGCTCGCCGATCGTCCGGGAGAGCATGAGCACGTGCGCGCGCAGGCGGGCGGCGAGAGGCGTGAGCGTACCGGGGTCCCGTTCGGAGGACGCCGGCGCCCTCGCGGCCAGGTAGGCGCGCCTCTTGGCGGGATCGGTGACCAGAGAAAGAGGACCGACGACGAAGCGGGCGATTCCCGCGATGACGGCGACGGCGCCGGCGATTCGCATGACGCTCATCAGAACCTTGCGGCCAAGAGGTTCGGCGACGGCTTCCGCCGGCGCGGGCAGGACCCTTCGCCCCGCGATGAATGCCTCGACGCGCGGCGCCGCCCAAAGAGGGAGCGCGACGCTCCAGACCACGCTCAGGCCGATGATCGCGTACTCGTTGGCCGTCGCGCGCACGGCGAGCGCGATGAGTATGCCGAGCGAAGCGATGAGGAACGCGGCGCGGTCGCGCCCGAGCCAGAGAAGCAAAGCGAGGATCACGAAGAGCAGGTCGGAGAGCCACGGCGCGAGATTGAGCCCGCGCAGGACGAGAGACAGCGCCCACAGCCAGGAGGCGATCGCCGCGAGACTCGCGCGCGGAGGATTCCAGAAACCCTCGTCGCGCGTCCACAGGTGGCCGAGGAATACGCAGCCCGCGATCGCCGCGGCGGCGGCCAGCTTGAAGCTGCAGCGGTCGAAGCAGGCGAGGATGGTGGCGTGACGGGCGATGCCGACGACGAGGAGCAAAACCAGAAGCGAGACGACGCTCGCGCGCAGGGCCCTTCGGTCCACGAGCCGGTCGGCCGGGGAAGGAATGAAGGTCAGCGCCCATTGAGCGGCGAGCAGGGCCGCGAACACCGGGAAGATCCAGTGATGATGCGCGGCCTGGAAGGAGGGAAGCGTGACGACCGCCAGGAAAAGACCGAGGTTGACGATGATGACGGCGGCGATCGCGCGCGCGCCCTCGGAGTTCGTCTTCACCGATTCAGTGTATTGAATTTGGATAGAATGAAGCCATGATCCCCGTCTGCGCCGGCGTCATCCTTCGCTCGGGCGCCGTGCTCCTCGCCCGGCGCGGCCCCGGCCGCAAGCACGCGGGCAAGTGGGAATTCCCCGGCGGCCGCATCGAGGAAGGCGAGTCGCCGCAAGCGGCGCTTGTTCGAGAACTGCGCGAGGAGCTCGGCATCGAGGCGACGGTCGGCGCCGAGGCCGCCCGCACGCGCCACGTCTACGACTTCGGGGAGATCGAGCTGATCGCCCTGCTCGTCACGAGCTTCACCGGCGAGATCAAGCTCGTCGATCACGACCAGGTCAAATGGGTCGAGGCGCGGCGCCTGCTCGAGTACGATCTGGCGCCCGCCGACGTTCCGATCGCGGAAGCCGTCGCGGCCTACCGCCGGCGCAAGCGCTACGCGGGCACGCACCCGAAACGATTCGAGGAGAAGTACAAGGAGCTCGGCGCGGACCCGGACGCGATCGCCAAGGCCAAGGCCCGCGGCTCGACGCCCGCGGGCGCGCACGTCCCGATCATGGTCGCCGAGATTCTCGAGGCGCTGGGGCCGCTGGCGGGCGCGCGGGTCCTCGACTGCACGCTCGGCTGGGGCGGCCATGCCTATGAGATCGCCAGGGCGGCCGGGCCTTCCGGATCCGTCATCGGCTTGGACCGCGACGGCGAGGAGCTGGCGCGCACCGAGAAGCGCCTGCGCGAGGGCGGCCTGAAGATCGTCGCCCGCCAAAGCAACTACGCGGGCGCGCTGGGCGTGCTCCAGGATCTCGGCCTCGACGGCGTGGACGCGCTGCTCGCCGATCTCGGGGTCTCGTCCATGCAGCTCGACCGGCCGGAGCGCGGGATGTCGTTCAAGACGGACGGCCCCCTCGACATGCGCATGGACCGCTCGAGCGGACGGACCGCGGCCGACTGGCTCGCGGACGCCGCCGAGAGCGAGATCGAAGGCGTCCTCGTCCGCTACGGCGACGAGCCCGACGCCGCGGCGATCGCCAGGACGCTCGCCGGTCTCGCCGCCGAGGGGCGCTCGCCGAAAACGACGGCCGAGCTCGCCGCCGCCGTCGGCATCGCCAAGGGCCTCGGCGCGGGACGCTTCGTCAAGAAGGACGCGTCCGCCAAGCATCCCGCCGCGCGAACCTTCCAGGCCCTGCGCATCGCCGTGAACTCCGAGCGCGAGGCGCTGTCGCGGCTGCTGAGCGACCTGCCGTCCTTGATGCGCCCCGGCGGCCGCGTCGCCTTCCTGACCTTCCACTCCGGCGAAGAGGCGCTCGTCGAGGCCGCCTTG
>JAQTNG010000290.1 GCA_028714015.1 Elusimicrobiota bacterium
AAGCTCATCAAGAAGCTGCCGAAGAAGCTCCTCGGCACCGCGATCAAGGAGCTCATCTCGATCGACGGCCTCAAGATCATCCTCGAGGACGGCCACCGGCTCCTGATGCGCCCGTCGGGCACCGAGCCCCTCATGCGCGTCTACGCCGAGAGCGACAAGCCCGAGCGCACGCAGGGCCTGCTCGACATGGCGAAAAAGTGGGTCGCGCCGAACCTGAACGTCTGATGTTCCCGAAAAAGGCGATGCTCCTGGCGGCCGGCGCGGGCACGCGCCTGCGCCCGCTCACCTACGAGACGCCCAAGCCGATGGTGCCGGTCGTCAACCGGCCCGTGATCCATCACGTCCTCGACAACCTGCTCAAGCACGGCGTCGAGGAGGTGATGATCAACCTGTTCATGCATCCGGAGCAGGTGCGCGGCTACTGCGGCGACGGCTCGCGCTGGAGCCTCAAGATCCACTACTCGCATGAGCCCAAGCTGATGGGCACGGCGGGGGCGATCAAGAAGGTCGAGAGCTTCTTCAAGGACGGCCCGTTCTTCGTGATGTCGGGCGACGGCCTGTCCGACATCGACCTGACCGCGATGTGGAACTTCCACCGCAAGCGCGGCTCGATGGCCACGATGGCGACCAAGCGCGTCGACGCGCGCTTCGAGTACGGCGTCACCTTGACCGACGCCAGCCAGAAGATCAAGGGCTTCCTCGAGAAGCCCTCCTGGGGCGACGTGTTCTCGAACAAGGTCAACACCGGCATCTACCTTTTCGAGCCCGAGATCTTGAAGCTGATCCCCAAGGGCAAGGTCTACGATTTCGGCCACGGCCTGTGGCCCAAGCTGCTCAAGATGAAGAAGCCGATCTACGCCTACGAGACCGACGCCTACTGGTGCGACGTCGGCAACCTCGCCGAGTACCGCCGCGCGCAGGCCGACTGCCTCGAGCGCAGGGCCAAGATCAACATCCCCGGCGTCGAGATCCACAAAGGCGTCTGGGTCCAGGAAGGCACCGTCGTGGACCCCAAGGCCAAGCTCATCGCGCCCGTCGTCATCGGCAAGGGCTGCCGCATCGCGGCCGACGCGAAGATCGGTCCGCTCACCGTGATCGGCGACCGCGCGCAGATCGGCAAAGGCGCGAACCTCGCGCAATGCATCCTCTTCGACAACGTCACCGTCGGCGAGGGCGTGAACCTGACCAACTGCATCATCGGCCCCAACGGCCACGTCCGCGAGAACATCTCCGTCTACGAGGCGGCGGTGCTCAACATCCGCGCCTAGACTCATGCGACGCGCGATCCTTCTCGCGCTGATTTGCGCCGGAGCGTTCATCTGGTGGAGAAGCGCGCCGAAAGGCGTGAGGCGCCTCGATGCGGGCGGCGAGAGCGGCGGGTTTCAGATGGACCCGGCGATGAGGCGAATCTACTACGCCACCGGCTGGCCGCGAGGCAGCGCCTTTCACGCGATCGATTTGGAAACGGGCAAGGTCGCGACGCGAAAGTTTCCCGGGCAGAAGATCATCGGCCTCGCCCCGGCGAACGAAGGAGATTTCGCCCGCGTCGGCGTCGAGGACATCAACCGGACTTCGACGGGGACGCCTTACACGCTGATGATGATCACCGGGGCCGACGCCGCGATCGCGAAGACGGCGCCGGCGGAGGACATGTCCGCCGAGACGCTCAACTTCTTCGGCTCGGGCTATTCCACGGAAACAAGACGCTCGGGCACCTTCGAATCTCCGGACGCGGATGGGGGCGTCGGATTCACCGCGCGCATCGCGCCACAGGGCTCTCCGGCCGGGATAGAAATTCGCTTAATCAAAAAGGACGGCCAACTGGGGTCTGGGAGAATATATAAGACCCGCGGACGGCCCGAAGACTTCGTGCTGACCTCGTCATCGACGATCGTCGCCGCGTACGGGACCTCCGAGGGAGCCAGCATCCTCGAGGAAATCGACCCCTTCACCGGAAAGCGCGGCGTTCTCGTGCGTCTCGAAGGCGGTGTGCACTCGATGAAGGTCGCGGGCGACGGCATCGTCGCCGTCCGCGACACGCGCGACGGCTCGCGACTGTCTTTCGTGAGCTATTCCCGGCGCGTCGAGCTCATGGATTTGCCTTGGTCGAAGGCCGGCAGCCGGATCCTCGGCGCGGATCCATTGCGCAAGCGCCTATATTTTCAAATGACCGTGCTAGCTCCCGGCGGCGGCGACCAAAGCGCCTGGTCGGTTCCGATGGACCAGGAGTCGATCCGAGAGGCGGGGAAGTTCTTCTCCGCGATGCACGAATGGCCTGAGCTGCGTTGGAAGCTGATCGGGCATTCCGTCGAGATTCTTATCGCGGTCTTCGTCCTGTCGGTCGGCTGGTATTTCTACGAGACCATGCGTGAGATCTAGACTCATCTTTTCCCTCGCGCTGCTCGCCGCCTGCTCGAAGCCTCTGCCGCCCGGCATCAAGCGCATCGCGGGCTCCTCCGGCGCGCAGGCGTTCGACTGGAGCCCGGCGTCCCGGCGCCTGGCCTACATCGAGGGCCGGTTTCCCGACCGCACCTACCTCGTCGTCCTGGACCGCGCCTCCGGCGCGAAAACGGAACGGCGCCTCAAGGGCTTCGTGCTCGGCGGCGGGCTCGCGCTGTCGCGCGACGGCCGGCGCGTCCTGCTCGAGGCCGGCAAGGTCGGCCTCGCCTCGCGCGAAGAGCCGGTCAACCGCGCCCTCCTCGTCGTCGACGCGGACGGCGGCCGCATCCTGTCGGAAACCCCCGGCGGCGCCGCCGGCGTCGTGGGGCTCGGCCACCCCGCCTGGTCGCCGGACCCGATCGCCGTCTGGAACGGCAAGGAAGGCATTCGCTGGCAGGCCTTCGGGCCGGACAACGCCGGCGGCGTCCTTAAAGGGCCGGCCGCGTGGCGGGCGCTTCTGCTCGACGAGCCCTATCTCATCGTCGCCGAGAAGCAGACCGAGCGGCCGCGCATGATCGTGTACGACCTGCGCGACGGCCGCCAGGCCGCCGAGTGGCGCGTGGCGCTCACCGGCGCGCCGCTGGCGCTTCGGCCCGACGGGACCGCGCTGTCGGCGCGCTGGATGTCGGAGACCGGACGCTTCGTCCTCGAGTCCGGCGACCCCAAGACCGGCCGGCGCGTTCCCCTGCTCGAAGCCGAGGGAGAGATCGAGAGCGCCGTCGAGACGGACCGCGGCCTGTACGCCATCGCCAAGGATCCGACGCGCCGCAACGACACCGGCAGGGACTTTCTCGCTCCGCGAGTCCTGCTCGTCGCGGAGAAGGACGGCCAACGCTGGAGCGCGCCGTGGACCTCGCACCGGGGACGGTTCCTCGGGACGGATCCCGCCGACGGACGCCTGCTGTTCGCCGTGACCGACCGGGATAAGCCCGCCGCCTGGGCGATCGCGCCCACCCGCTCCGCGCTGGCCGCCGCGGGGGCCGCCATCGACGGGAAAACGAACTAGGGCGCTTTCCGGCCGGCCCAGCCGGCCGAGCCGAACCCGGCCACGACGTAGGCGTCCTCGGGCTCGAGGCGCCAGAGGGCGAAGTCGCCGAAGGAGGCCCAGGCCTTCGCCTCGGGATGCCGCGCGAGGTAGGACGCCCGCGCGGCGTCGGCCTGCGCTCCCGAGAGCTTTTCGGCGCGGCCGAGGACGGTCACGCGCGCCGAGGCCTGAGAGTCGCCCTCCGCCACCATCAAAGAGGCGCGCGGGTCGGCGGCGAGGTTGCGGGCGTGCACGGCGAGCCCGCTCAGGAGGAACAGGGGCCGTCCGGCGTCGTCGAGGGCGTACAGCGCCAGCGACGCGAACGGGTAGCCCGGCTTCTCGGCGGAGTGGGTCGAGAGCGCCCCGGAGGCCCCGGCCTTGAGCAAGTCCTTGCCGCGGGACGCGAGGTCATCCATGGGAGATGTAAGTGAAGCTCGAGAGGATCAGCGCCGTGCCGATCGCGATGTTGACCCCTCCTCGGGCGACGAGGGACAGGGGGATCCAGCCGAGGTTCAGCCCGACGGCGACCGCCGTCATCGCCCCGATCACGGTCCAGCTCCTTGCGTCGTAGACGCGGATCGGGCGCATCGGGCCGGGCAGCGCGTCCAACCGCGCGATGTTGCGCCGGGAGGTCGCGACCAGGATGAGGACGCTCTTGGCGGCGCCGGCCGCCAGGCCGAGGGTCAGGGCGAGCCAGACGCCCGCGCCCGCGGAGCGCGCGGCGCTCAGGCGCACCAGGCCGAAGGAGCAGAGAACGACGCCGCCGGCCAGCCAGATGGCGAAAGCCAGCTGCTTGAGCCGCCGGGGCGCCAGCGCCGTGGGCCAGACCAGCAGCGCGAGGACGACGAACGGCATGATCGGGATTTGCGGCGGACGCATGGCTGCAGGATACATAAAGCACGGGCGGCGGGGTCAATTTCTCGTCGTATATTTGTATAATCCCCGTGACGGCCGTCGGCGGAAACCGCCCACAGCACGGCCGGGAGGACTCACGACCATGCAGCGCAAAGGCAAGTACTTCTTCAATTCCGAGTCGGTGACCGAAGGCCATCCCGACAAGGTTTGCGACCAGATTTCCGACGCCGTTTTGGACGCCGTATTCGCCATTGACCCCATGAGCCGCGTCGCCTGCGAGACGTTCGTCGCCCGCGGCCTCGTCATCGTCGGCGGCGAGATCACCACGAAGGCGATGCTCGACGTGGACCAGATCGTCCGCCAGGTCGTCAAAGACATCGGCTACACCCGCCCCGAGTACTCGTTCGACTCCGCCTCCTGCGCCGTCCTCAACGCGATCGGCCGCCAGTCCCCCGACATCTCCCAGGGCGTGGACACGGGCGGCGCCGGCGACCAGGGCATCATGTTCGGCTACGCCTGCCGCGAAACCGACGAGCTCATGCCCCTTCCGATCATGCTCGCCCATAAGCTCGTCAAGCGGCTCGCCGACGTCCGCCGCTCCGGCCAGCTCTCCTACCTCGGCCCCGACGGCAAGTCGCAGGTCTCCGTCGAATATTTAGACGGCAGGCCCGTTCGCGTGGATACCGTCGTCCTCTCGACCCAGCA
>JAQTNG010000291.1 GCA_028714015.1 Elusimicrobiota bacterium
GGGTCCCCTTTCGCGAACTTCTCCGAGGCGCGGGGGACGGGGGCCCACGGCATCGCCGGCTTCTTCGCCGCTCCGACGGTGCCTCCCGGCGACCCGAGCCAGGGGATCATGTGGCGGCGCTCTTCCGTGCGGTCCGGGACCTTGGCGTCGTCCTTCAGGATCATGCGCGCGAGCCCCTGCTCGAGCAGGACGCGCGGGCTCCACAGCAGCATGCGGCGCGCGAGCGACGGGTCCGCGGGATGGCCGGCCCCGGGGCCGTCGGCCGCGGGCGGCGCGTCGGCGGAGCCCAGCAGGCGCAAGGCCAACGCCGCGGCCTCGGCCTCGGTGCGGCCCTGACCCGTGCCGATCGGGACGGTGAGGCCCTCGACGCCGGAGGCGTGCGAGGCGAGGAGGTAGGCCTCCACCACGTCGCCGATCCAGACGAAATCCTTGACGGCGCCCGACGCGGCGCGGGGCCGAGCGCCGGAGAGGATGTTCCGCGGGAAGTCGGTCTCCGGCTGGCCGGGGCCGTAGACGAGGTACAGCTCGAGTGTCACGACGGGCAGGCCGAGGGCGCGGACCTTCGCCGCGAGGGCGGCGTCGTCCTCGCGGGACGGGGCGTCGTGGGCGGTGCGCACGAGGCGGCGCAGGCCCGGGGCGCGCGCGCGCAGGACCTTGGACAGGCGCATGGTCGCGGCGGCCTCGCGGGCGAAGGTGGAGCCGTCGCGCTGCTTGGCGAGGTGGAAGACGACCTCGGGGTCCGCCGCGCTCACCGCCGCGGCGAGGCCTTTCTCGTCCTCGAGGTCGGCGTCGTGGCGCGTCACCTTCTTCGCGGTGGGACCGAGGGATTTCAAGGACGAGGTCGGGCGGACCAGGACATGGACGAAGGCTCCGTCCGCGACGAGGCGGCGGGCCAGTCCCGAGCCGATGAAGCCGGACGCGCCCGTGACGAGGACGCGGCGGCCGCGCAAAGTCACCATTTCGTCTTGCGGGCCGTCAGCGCCTTGGCCGGAGGGATCAGGATCACGCAGCGGTCGCCGGGCTTGAGCGCGGTCAGCGCGGCCTCGGTCTCGCCTTGCGGGGCGTACAGGCGCGCCTTGTGGCCGGCGGGGTAGCCCGGGGCGAGGCGCTTGAGGGCCGCGGCCCACTTCGCCGGCTCGCCCCTCTCGGCGTACAGCACGAGCGGCAGCTCCGTCGTCGCCGCCTTCGCGTCGTCGAGCACCGTCTGGAGGTCGTAGGACTGTATGCCCTGGTAGCCGTAGTCTCCGCCAAGGAAGCTCACCGAGCGGGCGAACACCGAGCCGATCGGCGAGATCGCTCCCAGGACGCGGTAGGCGAGCCCCGCCTTCTGCGCGCCGAGCTCGACCTCGCGCGCCAGGCGGCTCGACGACTGGGGGTTGCCCCACACGGCGAGGCCGACGCCGCCCTTGGCGGCGTCCTTGAGGATCGCCGCGGCCGACGGCGCGGCTTTGAGGACCTTGCAGTACCCGGCGAGCCAGGCCCGGCCCTTCTTGTCGTCGAGGTCGCTGTAGACGATGCGGCAGTCGGCGAGCGCCTGGAGGCTCTCCAAGGTCGTCTCCTCGGGCACGCGCACTCCGAGTCCGCAGATGATCAATTTTTCCATGTCGTCCTCTATTGGCGGGGCGGCAGATACATGACGGTTCCCAGATCGAGCGACAGCAGCTTCTCCTCGACGTCCTTGACCTCGGCCGAGACGACCTGCTGCTCGCGGTCGCCGGAGCCGGCCAGGAAGAACACGCTCTGGTCCGGGGCGTAGTTCGCGCGGACCAAGGCGCTGAAGGTCATGCGGTCCTCGTTGTTGGCGATCGCGTACACGATCGTCGGATGCTCGGGCTTGAGCAGCCCCGGGTTCTTGATGAGATGGACGAGGTCGAAGACGCGGCTGCCGAAGGGGCCGCGCTCCCGGCCGTGGTCGGGCTCGGCCGCGGCCAGGCTCCACGCCACCTCGGTGAGCGAGACGGCGCCGAAGGCCTGGAAGGTGATCTTCGCCGCCTCGCACTCCGTCACGAGGTCGCGGGCGATGCGGCGGTAGATGAAGGGATGGATGCGGGTGACGAAGCCCGAGGTCTTGCCGCGAGAAAGCCCGGCGAGGATGCGCTTGACCCGGCCCATCGCCGGCTCGTTGTCGACGCGCGTCACCGCGCGCACCTCGGCGCGGAACAGGCCGAGGAACTCGGACACCTGCGGGTCGCCGAGGTTGTTGTAGAGCACCTCGCAGGCGTCGAGCGCGCGCAGGATCTCCGTCGTGATCTGGTACGGGTGGTGGATCCCGACGCCGCACAGGTAGAACTGCGGGCGGGACTTGGGCTTCGGCTCGGGCTTGGCGAGGACGCGGCAGACGAGGGCGTAGAAGCGGCAGCGCTCGGCGAAGCCGCCGTCGGCGCGCTCCGCGGCCTGGAGGAAATGCTTCACGGCCCCGGAGCGGTCGCCCTTGCGGCACAGGACGTATCCGGTGAGGTAGGACTTAAACGGCTCCTGAAGGGCGCCGGCCTCGATCTCCTTAAGCACCGCGGCGTAGCGCCCGCGCATCGCGATCACGTTCAGGCGCTCGAAGCGGAGCTGGGCGCTGTCCGGAGCCAGGGCGCAGGCGCGGTCGAGGCCCTCCTCGGACTCCGCGAAGCGGCCCAGCAGCAGGTGGAAGCGGGCGCGGCGGCTGAGCATGTCGGCGTCGTCGGGCCGCCGCGTCAGGGCCCGCTCCATCTCCTCGAGCGCCTCGGGATAGAAGGCCTGGTCGAAGTAGATGTTCGCGGCCTGGAGATGGGGCTCGGGAGAGTCGGGCAGGAGCTTGGCGGCCGCGGCGGAATCCTCGAGGGCGGGGCGGTAGAAGCCGCTGCGGTTGAGCGCGTCGGCGCGCTGCATCAGGATCCAGGCCGAGGGCTCGAGCGCCGCGGCGGAGTTCAGGTCGGCGAGGCAGGCCGGCAGGTCGCCGAGGCCCAGGCGCAGGAGCGCGCGCACCGCGAACAAGGCGCCCGAGGGCCGGGCCGCGAGCTCGGGCGTCGCCGCGTCCACGCCCTTTTGCGCGGCGCCGCGCTGGCCCTCGAGCAAGGCCGAGACGAGCACGGCCTCGGGAAGCGGGCGGAGCCCCGAGAGTTCCTTCTGCGCGCCGCCGGTGTCGCCCTCGGTGAGCAGGCACACCGAGCGCAGCAGGCGGGCCCACGGCCAGGCCTTCGACAGCGAGACGGACTTGTCGAGATCGCGGCGCGCCTCGTCGCGGCGGCCGGAGAGAAGAAGGGCCTCGCCGCGCCACGCCCAGGCCTCATGCGAATCGGCATCGAGGGCGAGCGAGCGGTCGAGCGCTTCGAGCGACTCGGGGCCGCGCCCGAGCAAGGACAGCGCCCGGCCCGCGAGGCGCAGGGACGCGGCGTCCTTCCTCCCCTTGGCCCGGGCGAGCGCCGCCGTCCAGTCCGCGCGCCCGTCCGGCGGCAGGCCGATCAGGCAGGTGAGATAAGAGCGGCCCTCGTTCAACGCTTGCCCTTCGCGGGCGCGGAGACCAGCGGCGGCACGTAGAGCATCAGGCTCGAGTGCACCTTCGGATAGTCCTTCGCGAGCGCGCCGACCGCGACCACCGCCGGCGTCGCGTCGTACTTCGGGCCGAACATCCAGCACAGATGGTCCGCCGGGTAGAAGCGCCCGAGGCTTTTCTGGAAGCCCGCGACCTCGGCCTTCGTCTCCATGCCGGAGTAGAAGCAGGCGAGCAGCGGGAGGCTCGTGTTCATCGTCTTCGCGGCCTCGATCGCGGGGCGGTCGAGGGCCTGGATGCCGCCGAAGTCGTCGCCGAGGCCCTTGCCCGTGAAGGCGAGCAGATGGTCGATCGAGGACACGGCGCCGAAGGTCTGATGGTCCACCTTCTGCGCGCCGCAGCGGCGCACGAGCTCGACGGCCAGGCCGCCGAACACGAGCGGATGGCCGCGCGTGATGAAGCCGACGGTACGGCCCTTGTCGAGCTCCGCGAAGATCCGGTCGGCCCACGCCGGCTCGTCCTGCCAGGCCTGATACGAGGCCGGGCGTATGTCGCCGCAGAACTCGGCGAGAAGCTCGCGCGTCTCGGGACCGGCGACGTTGTTGAAGATCACGTCGCAGAGGCTCAGAGCGTGAATGACCTCGAGGGACGCCGTGTAGGGAGGGAATATTCCCAGGCCGCACAGGTACAGCTTGCTCGGCTTGCGGGTTGTCGCGTCCATGCCATGCCTCCTGCGAAATTCGGGGTCGACCGCGCGAGAAGCGGCCCAGTAAAAGCGGGCGCGCATCGAAACCGGATCTTCCTTGGGCAGCTCCTTCATTATCGCGGTGAAACCGTCGCACGCGGCGCGATGGTCGCGGAGCTTGAGCGCCAGAAGGGCGCGGCAGAGCCGGGCCTCGAGCTTCGTGCGCGGCGAGCCGTTCTTCGCCAGCCCGGCGATCTCGGCTGCGGCTTTCTTCGCGAGGCCCTGCTGGATCAGTATGCGCAGGCGCGCGAGCCGGAGGAATTCGTCGGAGGGCGCGCGCGTGAGGGCCGCCTCGTACTCGGCCTGTGCCTCGGGAAGGCGATCGGTCATGACGCACAGCTCGGCGCGGGCGATCGCGACGGCCTGATCGGCGGGCGACAGGAGGGACGCGGCGTCGAGCTCGCGGCCGGCTTCCTCGTAGTTGCGGCGCTGCAGGAGGAACTTCACCTTGCGCAGATGCAGGGGCACCTCGGGCTTGAGCGCGATCAGGCGGTCCATCTCCTCGAGCGCCTCGACGACCGAGCCCTGGTCGGACAGGGCCTGGGCCCGTTCCAAAGAGGGCGCTCCAGACTTCTCGTTGCTGCCCTTAATGTCCCGTTTCACGCCTTCGATTCTAACAAAAACGCGCGCGCGTCAGGCCTTGAACGAGGCGACGAGGCCGGGGTAGAAATCCGCGAAATCGGCGCTCTTCGGGGAGCGCTCGAAGCCCTCGAGGCCGGCGCAGAAGGCCTCTAGATACGGGTAGCCTGCGCGGCCCCACCGGCGCAGGATCGCCCGGTAGGATTTCCCGTCACCCGAGAGCTTCAG
>JAQTNG010000292.1 GCA_028714015.1 Elusimicrobiota bacterium
CGGCCTTCGTCCGGTAGAAGAGCTTCACGACCTGCTGGAGTGCCTTCGTCGCCCGATGCTTCTCCTGGAATGTCGCATCCATCCACGGCACCTTTTCGAGCTGCAGTTCGGTCAGGAGGATTCGGCGCGCCCGTGGCGGGATCCCGCGGGTCTTCCACTGTGAGACGGCGCCTTCGCTGACGCCGACGAACTTGGCGAGCTTCGCCTGATTCCCCAGCGCCCCGAGGGCGCGAGAGAAAACCTCCTTATCCGTTAGGGCTTTATCGGGCATCTAAAGGTTCGTGGTTCACAGATATAAAGTTTCTATTGACAGCCTTTAGTTCTGTGGCGTATCGTCCCGAACGTGACAACCGACACCGTTACACGGGGCACGAAGAAACTCAAGGCGGAACGACGGGAGCTGTATGAGCGCTGCCGCGAGCGCGGCATTACCCACGACAAGATCGCCGCGGTGGCCCGCTGCAGCCGGACCTATGTCGTCCACTTCTTCGCCGCCCGCCGCTCGCCGCGGGCAATCGAGCTGGCCATCGAGCTCCTGCTGGCCGGCCAGCAGCGGAAAGCCTCGTGATGGACGAACGGCGGCCGCCAGCCAAGCTGGAGAGCCGCGATGAGCGGGTGACCATCCGCCTGACCCCGACCCAGCGCGCCCAGCTCGCCGACGCCGCCCGCTCGGAAGGTGAGGAGCTCTCCCGGTATATCCGCCGCTGCGCCTTCATGGGCCACAGCATGGCGGCCGCGCAAGCCCACATGAAGGCGACAGGCGTCTGACGATGGCAGACAGACCGGCAGCCAAAGTCCGACGCCCCGGCGAGCGGCCCGTGCTGGACGCCCTCATCGCGGCCGGCGTGACGCTGCTCGCGATCCTTTCCTGGGGCGCCGTCCTGGCCCTCTACGCTCACTGAGGAGGGCTCACATGAATCCATCTATGGGGATGACTCTCGCCGAAGGGTTCGTTTGGTTCGGCGGCTTCCTGGCGCTCATGGTCGCTGGCTTTTCGACCTGGGGCTGGTTCCAGCTTCGCGGGCTAGGGGACTGAGCCGTGGCTGAGCCGAGCCGGACCAGTCCGCGCGAGCTCGAGGAGGCCTGGAAGATGGGCTTCGTGCCCCCGCCGGCCGAGGCGCCGCGGCCGTCCTTGCTCAGCCGTCTCTGGACCTGGACGAAGGAAGATCTGTTCGGCGAGCCGTACGAGCCGCCCATCGGTGACGACCAGGTCCTCCGGCGGATCCGCATCGCCGAGAAGGCGACCGCCGGCGCCCGGAAGCTCCGGCGTCTGCCACCGGAAGACGCGGCCCAGATCCTCATCGAGACGGCGGTCCTGCTCGGCTTTCCGGACGCCCGGACCCTCGCGCCGCGGCGGCGGGTGCCCCGGTGAGCTGTCGCGTGGCGACCGGCTTTCTCTATCACGACCTCAACTTCTCCGTTGACGCCCCCGGTGGGTACGCGCCCTGCCGGCGCTGCGGCGCGCTCCTCGACCGCGATCTCTTCCTGAGCGAGCACTGCCCGGGTAGTCCGGAGGGCATTCCGTTCGATCCGACCATCGACCTGGTGTGCGCGCTGTGCGGCGACCCGATCATCGTGGACCCGATGCACCGGGCGATCGTCGAGGCCTTCGGCTCCACGTGCGAGCGGTGCTTCGAGACCCACGATCCCCCCGGTGCCGACCCGGCCGCCGAGGAGCCGGCCATCAGATGACCACCAAAGACGAAGCCCTCAACGCGATCGAGACGGCCCGGAAGATGCTCGACTCGCCCGAACCGATGACCGGGCTCCGGCTCAATCTCCTGCGCAGCACGTTGGAGTTCGCCGCCTCGTCGGTCGAGAAGCTGCAGGAAGTGAAGCGCAAACGGACAAACCCCACTTCGAAGGGAGCAACCAATGCCTGAGGTCGAGACACCCCCCGTCACTACCGAAGAGAACCTCGTCCCGCTCCGCGGGGCAGGGAGTTCCATGCTGGACCGCTGGGTCCAGACGGACCCGAAGGCCGCTATCGAGCGCGTCGAGACGATGGTCATGGTGCTGGAAAAGCTCCGCATCGCCAGCATCAAGGCGACCTATCCCTCCGACTGGATCATCCACACGTCCACGACTCGCGACGGTCAGATCCTGACGCAGAAGGGCTACCTCCAAGACTCCGGCGCCGAGCGCGCCGGCAAGGTCTGGGGCATCGAGGTCGGCAATCCGGCCATTGAGCGGGAGGACTTCCCGCTGGACTCGACCTACAGCTACCACATGATCGCGGAGGCCTGGTCGAAGGTCACGGGCGAGCGCCTGGACTACGCCGAGGGCTCGCGGTGGTCGGGCGATCCATTCTTCGCGCGCCAGGGCGACAAGGTGGACCCGACTGACGTCCGCAAGGCGGCCTACGCGAATCTCCACGGCCGCGCGGTCCGGGCGCTGTCGGGCCTCAATGGCGTCCCCCTCGACACCCTGCGACAGGCCGGCATCGACGTCGCCAAGGTCGTGCACGTCAACTACCAGCCCGGCGAGAAGTCGAGCGCCAGTACCGGCGCGGCGACGGTGGGCTCGGCCGAGGCGATCATCGGCTTCGGCAACAGCAAGGGCAAGGCCGTCTCGGAGCTCGAGACAAAGGACCTCGACTGGTACATCAAGGCCTACGGGGAGAACGTCGCAGACGCGGCCAAGGCGAAGTTCAAGGTCGCCAATCAGCGCGTGCTCGACGCGCTCAACGCCGAGAAGGAGAAGCGGGCGCAGTCGGCCAGCCACGAGGCCGAGACCGGCACGAAGGCGCCAGAGAAGGGTGCGGCGATCGAGGACGGCACGCCGCGCGGCAAGCTGATCGGCGACGTCTGGACCCGCCTCACCGACGCGGCCGGCCAGCACGCCATCGGCCTCCTCCAGGAGCTGACGACGGAATACCTCAAGCAGCCGACGGGCAAGCTCTCCGATCTCACGGACGAGCAGCTCAAGCTCCTGGCCGCGATCCCGGAGCAGGCCCTCGCGGCGGCGGCCAAGGCGCTGGCAGGGAAGAAGTGATGGCTGGCGAGCTCGTCCTCCCCGACCAAGACCCTGCGGTCCTCGACTACCGGGCGCGGGCCGAGGCGTTCAACCGTGAGGCCGTCGCGCTCACGGTCGATTCCGACGCGACGCAGATCCTCGCCACGGCGCTCCTCACGCGGGCGGCGGGTGTGACGAAGGCGGCCGAGGCGAAGCGGATCGAGATCGTGAAGGTCCACAACGACTTCGTCAAGCGCGTCAACGAGTTTTTCCGGCACGTGCTCAAGCCGGTCGTCGAGGGCGATACCGCGCTCCGGGGGAAGGTGCTGGCCTACGTGCGGGAGAAGAACCGCAAGGCGGCCGAAGCCGAGGCCGCCGCGGAGCGCCAGCGTCTCGAGTCCGAGGCGCTCCTCAAGGAAGCCGAGAAGGCCGAGGCGGCCGGCCAGGCGGGCGTCGCGGATGGCCTCCTGATGGGCGCCGTCTCGCGAGAGATGGAAGCGGCGGTCTCTCGCGTGTAGGCAGTCGCCCCACCGAAGACGCTGCAGACGCCGATGGGCTCGACCACGGTCAAGAAGGTCTGGACGTTCAAGGTCCTCGACCTCGATGCCGTCCCGCGTGCCTACCTGGTCCTCGACGAGAGCCGGGTGCGCGAGGCTATCCGGCAAGGCGTCCGCGAGATCGCCGGCCTCGAGATCTACCAGGACGAGTCCCTGAGCGTGCGCCGATGAGCGCCCAGGTGGAGATCGGCGCGGTGACGGCGGACGAGGCGCTCACAGCCGAGGGCTTTGACCGGGCACTCCGGGGCGTGCTGGACAAAGAAGTCTCCATCTACCCCGCTCGCGCCTGGTATCCCTCGTCGCTCGGGCATCCGTGTGACCGCTTCCTCGTCTGGAATTTCACGCGCTGGCAAGACAAGGCGCGGCATGACGCCGTCCTCCAGAGCATCTTCGACGAGGGGCGCGAGCACCAGCCGTTGATCTACAAGCGCCTCGAGCAGATGGGCTTTGAGATCATCCGGGAGAGCGACCGCCCCACCCAATACAAGGTCAAGGGCGGCGCGGTGATTTCCGGCCGCCCGGACGGCCGCCTCGCGGGCTTTCGGGGCGAAAAGTACAAGCCGACGCCGATCCTCGAAGCGAAGACCATGTCGAGCTTCCAGTGGGACAAGACGCACACCATCGACGACCTGAAGCATTCGCCGTATCCCTGGACGCGCTCCTACTACGCGCAGGGGCACCTCTACTGCTTCCTCGAGAACACGCCGGCCGGTCTCTTCGTGCTGAAGAACAAGACCACCGGGATGCTCAAGTGCCTGCCCTACGAGCTGGACTATGCCTTCGCCGAGTCGCTCCTGACGCGCATCGAGCGGGACTTGGCCCCGATGGTCGCGCAGGGCGTGGACCCGGACCCGATCCCGTTCGATCCGATCGTCTGCGGCGGCTGTGCCTTCGAGGCCCAGTGCTACCCGCCGCGCGACTTCGGGCCCGGGACGCAGATCCTCGAGGATCCCGCCCTGGTCGAGCAGCTCGAAGAGCGCGAACGGCTCAAGCCCGTGGCGAAGGAGTACGAGGAGCTCGACAAGACGGTGAAGACGATCCTCAAGCGGAACGGCATCAAGGTCGCGATCGCCGGGCCGTTCCAGATCGAGCTGACGGAGCGCGCGGTGAAGGCCTACAGCGTGCCGGAGCGCACGGATCTCGTCGTGAAGATCACGCGGCAAGGATGACTCGGTGGCTCCGCGCCTACCGCATCTGTCGCCGGAAGTACGGCTGGTGGGCGGCGCTGCGACTGGCGACGGCGCTCCGAGTACTGGAGACAGTTCGGTGATTCTGGGCCGGGGTCGAGCAAGGGGGCGGCGAGCCTCCCGGTTCCAAGCCGCGCCGGTTCCCGGCCGCGAGGCCCCGCGCCTCGGCATTACGGCCGGCGCGGCATCTCGCCATTCTGGCCAGGCTTGCCCATGCCTACCGCATCGCCGACACTCCCCCGCGCCAGGATCTCCATTCCCGCCTGGCCGAGGGAGGACGCCGCCATGCAATTCTCGAAGCTCTATGCCGA
>JAQTNG010000293.1 GCA_028714015.1 Elusimicrobiota bacterium
GAGGGACGGCGCGTACAGCGCGCGCGCGAGCGCGGCGGCCAGCATCGGCACGCCGGTGCCGATGAAGACGGTCGTGCTTCCCTTCATGAGCCGGGCCGCGGTGCAGGCGAGGCGTTCGGTGGGGCTGGCCTTTTCAGCGCTCATTGGGTTTGACCTTCAGGGCGCGCAGGCGGGAGGCGCCCACGCGCTTGAGATAGCCGGCGTGGTCCTTCACGCCGTGGACGAACTCGTCGAGATATTTTTTTGTCGTTTCCTCGGATCTGGTCGCTTCCAGATAGGCTTTGATATGCGGCTCGTCGCGGCGGTACAGGCCGCAGGTCTCGCCCGGGTGCGCGCCGAACGGGGCCGGGACGACGGCGTCGACGAGGAAGTAGGGAATGATCGTTCGCTCGGGCGTTCGGCGGAACACCTCCGTGTCGACGATCTCCTCGGCCGTCACGATGAGGCGCTTGCAGGCCCGGGACATCTCGACGGCGAAGCCCGAGATGCCGTCGATCTGGCAGTTGCCGTAGCGGTCCGCGCGGTGGACGTGGATGACGGCGGTGTCGAGCGTCAGGGCCGGCAGCAGGACCAGCTCCATGCCGGTGAAGGGATCCTTCATCGTTTTGGCCGGGCTGCGGGCGAGCGTGTCGGTGCCGAGCATCGTCCGCGCCGGGAGGAACGGCAGGCCCATGGCCGCGGCCTTCATGCGCCAGGTGATCGCGGCGTTGGACCACTCGGCCAGCTTCAGCTGACCGCCTTCCACGGCCCGGCGCAGGATCGGCGAGAGGCCGTAGGCCTCGTAGCCCACGTAGGTGATGTCCATCTCGGCCACGAGCCCCGCCGCGATCAGGAAGTCGGCGTCCATGAGGCCCTGCCCCATCAGCCGCAGGCCGCCGACGCGCCGGCGCACGATCTCGCGCACGATCGACATCGGGCAGCGGACCGTGCCGTACAGCTCGAAGCCGATGTAGTCGCCGGTGCGGATGAAGCGCTTGACCGCTTCGCGCTCGTTCATCAGCTTGGAGCGAAGCGAGAAATCCTTCTCGTCGCGCAGGAAGCGGCGCAGGCCGTCGGGATCGGGCGGCTGGAAGAGCGGGGGCGGCGCGAGAGGGCGCTCGGGCGGGCGAACCGGAGACTGGGCCGGAAGCACGCCCGTGGTCTCCAGCGGGCGGAAGTCGCTGCAGGGCTCGGCGCTCAGCTCCTTGGCGGAGCGCGGGACGCCGTGCTTGACG
Source organism: Elusimicrobiota bacterium (assembly GCA_028714015.1). GTDB lineage: Bacteria > Elusimicrobiota > Elusimicrobia > UBA1565 > UBA9628 > GWA2-66-18. Next base: position 1,215 of record JAQTNG010000293.1, read on the forward strand.
CAGAACAGGCCGGTCCGGCCGTCGGCGCTGGTCCTCGTCTCCAGCCATCCGCAGTCCGAGCAACGGGGAGGGCGGAGTTTTAACATGGGTCCCGAATGGCCACGCAACGAAGCGGCCAGGCTCCCGTCAGAGGCGGCCCTCCAGCCAGACGGCGCGCCCGGCGGGCAGGCAGCGGCCGCCGCCGCAGGCGACCAGGAGATCGCGCGCGTCGGCGCGGACCTCGAACAGCGCGCGCCAAGGCTCCAGGCTTTGCTCGGGGATCGCGGCCGAGGGCGAGTCGGCGTTGACGAGAAGCACGTAGAGGCGGCCCTGAAAACGCCAGGCCCGGGCCTCCACGCCGTCCGGGAGAGTCAGCGGCACGGCGGCTTCGCGCCCGTGCTCCAGGACGGGCCGCATCGCGGCCGTCTCGCGGGCCACGCGGGCGAGGGCCTGCCACTCCTCCGGATAGTCGGCCGGCCCGCGCCCGTCCGGGTAGTCCGGCAGCGTGAAGAACGCGCCGCTGCGCCCGCGCACGGCCGCGCGCGCGACGAGCAGGCGCAGCCGCGACCAATCCGCCATGCGATCCTCCTCCCGCGCGCCGAACGACTCGGCGCCCGCGGGCGCGGCCGCGCGGACCGTCATGCCCGCCGCGCGAGCCGCGGTCTCGACGCCGGGCCCCGCGGGCGAGAGCAGGCCGAGCTCGAAGCCGCGCGGCTCCTCGGGCGCGCAGGCGGACGCCAGCGCCAGCAGCCCCGCCGCGAGGGCGCGCTTCGCGTCCGGCCTCATCGCGCCTCCCTCGATTCCAGGGCGGCGGTGAGCGCGCGAAGCGCCTCGAGCTCTTCCTCCTCGCGCCGCGCCCCGGCCTCCACCCGAGGCTCGGAGGCGGCGAAGCGGACCGCGGCCGTCCGCTCGAAGAAGTCCCGGCTGTCGGCCGGGCGCTCGAGCCGCCGCAGGGCCGCCCCCGCGAGATAGAGGGCGTCGGAGTCGAACGGGCGGCGTTCGACCGCGGCCAGGGCGCAGCGAAGGGAGAGGCGCAGGCGGGAGTAGTCGGTCCGGGGTCCTTCACCCGCCGCCGCGCGGGCGGCCGCGGACAGGAGCGCGTCGAAGCGCGGATCGGCGTCGAGGGAAACCGCCCGCGTCAGGGCGGCGACGCGCTCGACTCGATTCGCCGAAGGCGAACCGGCCCGCCAGGCCGCCGCGGCCGGCAGGATCGCCGCGCGCGCCAGCGCGAGGAACGCGCCCGCGGCCAGGAGGACGGCGCCCGCGGAGGGAGCCCGCGCCGCGGCGGGGGAGGAGGACTTGTCCGCCCAGGAAGGCGCGGAGAGGAGAAAGCCGAGGATCGCGAAAAACATGATCGCGTTGCCGGGGATCTGGAAGCTGAACTCGAACAGCGAGTGCGCCGCGAAGGCGGCGGCGGCGGCCAGGCCTCCGCCGATGAGCGCGCGCATCTCGCCGGAGCGCGCCTCGCGCCAGGTCCGCGCGGCGAAATAGGCCGCCAGGCCCGCGGCGAGCAGGGCTCCGGCGAGGCCGAACAGGCCCGTCTCCAGCGTGAACTCGATCCAGTCGCTGTGCGCGTGGGCGGCCGTCCCCACCAGGCCGAGATCCTGATACGAGGGATAGATCGTCTCGAAGCCGCCCAGGCCCGTGCCGAACAGCGGCGCGTCCCGCCACCAGCGCCAGGCGTCGCCGTACATGAGAAGACGGCTCATGACGGGGCCCGGGATGCGCCCTCCGGCGTCGAAGCCGGCCACGACGTGGCGATAGGTGAAGTAAACCGTCAGCGCCGCGCCCGCGAGCGCCTCGGCCGCGCGCAGGCGGCGCTGGCCCGGGCTCGGCGCGAAGTCCGCGCCGAGAAAAGCGGCGGCGGCGGCGGCCAGGGCGGCGGCCAGGAAGGACGCTTCGGACGCGCAGACGGCGAGGCCCAAAAAGACGGCCAGGAGGGCCCCCGCGAGAAGGCTCCGGGGCCGCGACAGGAACATGCCGGCGCCGACGCCCAGGGACATGAGCAGCATGTTGGCGGCGTGGTCGCGATTGTAATACGAGCCGAAGAAGTCGGCCCGGCCGGCGGAGCGCAGCCCATAGAGCGCGCCGGCGCCGGCGGCCGTTTGGAGCAGGCCCAGGCAGGCCAGCGCCAGCCCGACCCCGAAAAGAAAGCGCGCGTACCGGCGCGCGGCGTCCGGCGTGACGATGACCCGCGGCACGCTCCACAGAACGGCCGCGTAGGCGGCCCAGAGCAGGACGCAGGCCCGGGTCTCGTACGGCGCCGCCGTGAAAGGGCGAAGCGGGCGGGGAGCGCCCGGCGCCGCGGCGGCCGCGAGCTGGAGGCAGCCCAGGGCCGCGACGGCCGCCGGGAAAAGCCAGAACCAGGCGCCCGCGCGGGAGGCGGCCGGACGCCCTTTCAGGAAGCAGGCCAGGGCGAGCGTCAGGGCGAGAACCTCGATCGCCGCGCGCGACCACGGCTCGACGCCCCCGAAGGCGAAGGGGCCGAACGCGGTCAGCGCGTACAGCAGCCCCGCCACGGCCGAAGAAGGGATGCGCGGTCTCATGAGCGCCGGTCTCTCTTGATGCGGGGTCTAGAACTTCAACGCCGCGTTCCACGCGGTCTGCTGGTCCTGGTAGTTGAACTCATCCGAGAAGGTCGAGTCGCGCTCGCGGAAGACGTAGCTCAGGCCGGTCGTGAGCCAGGCCTGTATGTCGTAGGTCACCCAGGCGCCGCCCTGGTAGATGTCGTCGCGGCGGCTGCCCGTCGCGCCCCCCGCCACGGTCTGCGAGTCGGGATACTTGTCGAGGCCGAAGGCGAGGTTGACGCCGGCCGAGAACTTGCGCGGGAACTTGTGCCGGACGTCGAGCCTCGCGTAGTTGCTGATGTAGAAACGGTTGGCCGCCGAGATCGACTCCTGCAGGCCGCGGGTCAGCGCGAGAACGGCGTCGGTCCGGTCCGTCGGCTTGTAGACGACGTTCGTCGCGACGGTGAAGTTGCGCGTCAAGCGGGTCTCGGCGCCGATCGGCGCCTCGTCGTACTCGCGATAGGTCAGGCCGCCCTCGACCTGGCCGGTGATCTTGGGGGCGATGACGCCGCTCAAGCCGACGCCGAGGTCGTGGGACTTGCTGTCCTTGTCCTGGTCCGGGAGCTCGCGGTGGACGGTGTAGTGCGTGAGGCTGCGATGGTACGAGACGTAGAGCTTGGTCTTGGGCTGGACCTTGTAGCCGACGTTGAAGCCCGCGCGCTGCGAATAGCGGTTGAGCTGCCGTCCGATCGCGGGGCCGAGATACTTGTCGACCGTGTGGCCGGCGTCCACGCCGCCGGCCAGGTAGCCGTTTTCGGGATTGTAATCGGCGCTCGCGTAGAACTCGTTGGCCCAGCGCCGGTCGCGATCGACGAGCTGGGAGAAGGCCTGGTCGGTCGTGTTCAGGTAGCGGTCCCCGGCCTTGAAGGTCAGGCCGTAAGCTCCCGTGTACGCGTAGTCCAGGTGCGCGTTCTGGTTGATCGTGTCGTTGGCGCGGGCGTCGGTGGCGTAGCTGTTGGACTCGAAATCGTAGCCGGCCGCCAGAGTGTGGAGCTTGCGCCACGGCAGAACGGCCTCCAGCGCGAGCTCGTTCTTCGTGATCCAGGAGCCGCGCACGCCGCCGCCGACGACGACGTTGTTGGGCCGGTCGCGCGGCACGAGGTAGATGTTGGAGTCGTAGACCTCGGTGAACTGATAATAGGGATGCAGCGCCAGCTGGCCGTAATGGATGTTGGGCTTTTTATATTGGGTGAGCCAGTCCAGATTGACGGCTTGGGCGGAGGACGAGAGGAGCATCACGAG
>JAQTNG010000294.1 GCA_028714015.1 Elusimicrobiota bacterium
GGCCCACTTTAGGGAAATTCCGTTAATGACTAAAAGCCTGGCACTTTCGGTCCTTTTTTCGGCAAAAAGAAAGCGGCGGATCCTTTCGGATCCGCCGCTTGCTCACGCCCCTGGGATCAGGGATTCTCGTAAACCTTGAGCTTTCCGTCCTTCTGGAGGAGGCCGACGCGGGCGTTCGCGAACATCTTGAACACCGAGATCTTGTCGGAGGGCACGAGCTCCGCCGGGATCAGGAACACGTGAATCTCGCCGCTCGCCTCGGTCAGGATGAAGGTGAAGGACTTCGCCGTCTTGTCCACCCGGCCGGCCTTGATGTCGTCGGTGTAGAACACCTTGTAGTTCTGCCCCGAGACGGCGACCGCGGCGCCGGTGGCGCCCACGCCCTCGAGCATCTTCTTGAGGGTGATGCGGACCATGTCGTCCTCGTTGACCGTGTTCTCGAGGATGATCTCGCTCTTCATCTGGTTGATGACGTTCGGCGAGAGGCGAAGCGTGTACTTGGCCGTTCCGGAGACGATCTGCTCCTCCTTGTCGAGCAGGCCCTTCACGTTGAAGAACAGAGGTTCGGAGCCGTTCACCAGGATGGACACGTACGCGTTCTGCTGCCGGTCGAAGGCGCCGCTGATCCAGACGTCCTTGCCGCCGAGGCTGTACTTGAGCGGGCTCTTGAGCTGCTTATTAAGGAGAGTCGCCAGATCGATGTCGCCGACCGGGGCGGCCGTACCCTGCACCGTCTCGCCGCCGAGCTGGCCGAGCACCGCGAGGCTGAACCAGCGCATCGAGGGCATCATCTGAGCCACGGGCATCTGGACGGTCCACTTGCCGGAGGCCGGCCGCGGCAGGGGCTGGGAAAAAGCCGCGTTCATGAAGGCCTTGTCCGCGCCGAGCGCCAGAGCCTCGGAGCCGGCGAACGCGCGGGACGGCGCGGCCGCGAGCGCCAGGGCCATAAGAAACAGTGTTTTCGCGTGGGTCATGAGGCCTCCAAAGACGATCTTGGTGTCAGGCATTCAATCCTTCTCTCCAGCCTTTCAGCCGGTGCGGGATTCTAAAACATGGTCCGGATGAATGCAAGAGCAAACAGGCGCCGAAGGCCCCGAAAAAACAGACCCCCGCCGGCTAGGCCTCGTAAGGGTGTTTGGCGTCGAGGACGAGGGGCGGCGGCACCGGGATGAAGAATATTTTTTTGCGGAACTCGGCCGTTTTCAGCTCCGGGGGCACGTCCGCCCCGCGCTTGTCCTCCTCGACGAGGACGAAGACGCGATAGCCGCGTCCGAGCAGTCCGCGCACGACGGCGGCGGACGGCGCGTCCGGATAGGCCGCCGCGCCCGAGTAGTACATCGCTTGAGGCGTCTTGGAGTCCCCGACGTTGAGGAGGACCTTCGGCCCGCGAACCTCGCGAAGGCGAAGCATCGTCCGGCGGAACGAGGGATAATCGTACAGCTCATTCCAAGGGCACGCCGAATAATCCGCCCGAACGCGCTCCACGCAGACCCACGCGAACTGCGCTCCCGCCGCAAGCAGGACCGCCGAGACCGCGGCTCGATACCGGCCATTGCGCGCCGCCCACGCCGCCGCGACGGCGAAGCCCGTCAGAAGGCAGAGGCCCGGCACGGCGACGCAAACATACGAATACAGCTTGGTCGCGATGACGGAAAAGAAAACATAGGGAATCACGACCCAGCACAGCGCCGACGCGAGACCGGTAGCTTTACGGCGAATCGCTTCGCGGATCGCGTAAACGAGAACGGCGGGAAGGGACGCCCAGGCGATCACGGCGCTTCCGCCGTACTGCACCGGGAGTATCTTCAAGTACCACCACCAGGCGTGCGCGTGGCCCTCGAGCGCGGTGAAGAGATGGCTCGTCTGGAGCGCGGACTCGTGGCGGTACAGCTCCGGCCAGCGGCTCAGGCAGTACAGAGGCCAGGGCAGGGCCGCCGCGGCGAAGGTCAAGGCGGCGACGGCAAGGAGGCGGAGCGAACCTCGGACGCCTCGCAACGAGAACAGCAGCGGAAGAGAGGCCGCGAGGCCGAGCGAAGCGACCGCCGTCATGCACAGGGTCCCGAGACCGAGGGAAAGGCCGGCGGCCGCGGCATAGGCGCGGCTGTTCCTGCGGGCCGCGACGGCAAAGAGAAGAATGGTGCCTGTGATGAAAAAGACGTTCGCGACGTGCGGCGCGTCGTCGGGTATGCGGCCCGAGACCAGGCGGATCATCAAAGGATTCACCGCGTAGACAGCGGCGGCGATCAGCCCCGCCAAACGGGACGCGCGCCCGAACAGCTCCAGGGCCAAAAGATAGATCAACAGTATGGCGAGCGTGTCGAGGAATACGGCCGGCAGACGGAAGGACAGCTCTCCCTCCCCGAACGCCGCGATGCCGGCGGCCATCAGCCACAGCGGCAGGGGCGGCTTATGCAGCCAGACGCGGGCCTTCGTCCAGTCGCGGTCGCCGGCGGGCAGGACCTTTTCCTCGTACAGCGTCGGCTCGAGAGGATGCGCCGTCAGGTTCTTGGCGACGAGCGCGTGGTAAGCCTCGTCCCACTGGCTGATGTACGGGTGATTCGCGGCCCGCAGGCGCACCCCGAAGCCGAAAGCGAGAATCAGCGCGAGATACGCAGCCGCCGCGCGAATCGGCGGAGTTCGAGAGTGCGCGGCTTCGGCGATCGTCGGAGTTTTCGGCACGTTCGTGCCATATTGTACGATGTGCGGGTGAGCGCTAAACGGAAGTTCATCATGGGCGTGGCCGGCGGCTCGGGCTCGGGCAAGACGACCTTCGCGCGCGCGGTCCTCGAGCAGAGCCGGGCCGCGGGAATCTCCGGGCAGATGTTCTCGCTGGACAACTACTACCGCCCGCTGGGCCACCTGAGCCTCGAGGAGCGAAAGGCCTACAACTTCGACCATCCCCACGCGATCGATTTCGAGCTGGCGCTCGAACAGCTTCACCACCTGCGGGAGGGCGAAGCGATCGAGCAGCCGATCTACGACTTCAAGGCCCACACGCGCAAGCACGAGACCAAGCGCCTGGAGCCCGCGCAGATCATCGTCGTGGAGGGCCTCTACGCGCTGCACCCGAAGGAGCTCCTCTCGCTCTACGATTACAAGATCTTCGTCTCGACGGGCATCGCCACCGCGGCCTTGCGCCGCATCTCGCGCGACATCACCGAACGCGGACGCGACGTGGAAGGAGCCAAGCACCAGATCCTGACGACGGTGCTGCCGATGTACGAGACCTACGTCAAGCCGACCCAGCGCAACGCGCACTTCTCCATCAACTGGGAGGGCGAGGAGATTCCCGGGAAGTCGACCGAGGGGCTGATCCGGATGGTGCGGGACTTCTTCCGGTAGCGCGCTACTGGCCGTAGGCGAGGCGCAGCGCGAGATACTCGGGAAGCCCCGCGGCGCGGATCTTCTCCTGGACCGCGCCGACGTCGTAGGGCACGCGGAAAACCCGGAAGGTCCCCTTCTCGGAATCGTACAGGCCGCACGAGGCGCGGCTGTCCTGGTCGCGCGGCTGGCCGACCGAGCCCGGGTTCAGCGCGACCGGCGCCATGACGCCGCCGTAGAGTCGCGGCCGAACCTCCTCCTTGTCGTCCATGAAGCGAAAGTCGACCTTGTCGGCGTCGCCTTCCGCGTAGCGGAAGAGGAGCGGCATGTGGCTGTGCCCGACGAACAGCGGCCACTTGTTCACGAGAGGCACGTTGTCGCGGAACTGCAGCGGGCTCATCAGGTATTCCTCGGGCGGGTTGCGCGGCGTGCCGTGCGCCAAGGTGAAATTCGGGGTCTCGAGACGGGCCGTCAGGCCCTCGAGATACAAACGATTCGCCTCGGAGAGGTGAGACCGCGTCCATAGGACCGCCGCGCGCGCGTACTGGTTGAACCATTCGAGGTCCAGGCGGTCGATCACGGCCAGATCGTGGTTGCCGCAGATGATCGAAAGGTTCTTGAGGGCCCGGATGCGGTCGAGGCAGGCGTCCGGATCCGGCCCGTAGCCCACGAGATCCCCGCAGCAGATCCAGCCGCCCACCCCGAGGTCCTCGAGGTAGTCGAGGACGGCGCTCAGCGCCTCAAAGTTCGAATGGACGTCCGAGATGACCCCATAGAGCACAGGTCCTCGTTATACCAGACGCCGGAGACGGGCGCAATAGCGGCGGGGACTACGCGTCCGAAGTTCCAGGCTCGGGCAGGGCGAACGGGCCCTGCTGGACGACCGTATGGCTCGTCGCCTCGCGCTCGGTGCCGCCGACCTTCTTGCGGAAGTCGACGGAGATGAGCTGGCTGATGCCCTTCTCCTCCATCGTGACGCCGTAGATGACGTCGGCGGCTTCCATCGTGCGCTTGTTGTGGCTGACGATGAGGAACTGGGTCTTGTTCTGGAACTCGCGCAGGAGCGCCACGAAGCGCTCGATGTTGGCGTCGTCGAGGGCCGCGTCGGCCTCGTCGAGCATGCAGAACGGGGAGGGCTTGACCATGAAGAACGCGAACAGCAGCGCCACCGCGGTCAGGGTCTTCTCGCCGCCGGAGAGAAGCGTGATGCTCTGGAGCTTCTTGCCCGGGGGCTGGGCGACGATGTCGACGCCGGTCTCGAGGATGTTCTCGGGGTCGGTCAGGATCAGGTCGGCCTCGCCGCCCTCGAACAGCACGCCGTACAGGCGCCGGAAGTGCTCGCGCACCTCGGTGAAGGTCTGGCGGAAGTTCTCGCGGGTCGCGTTGTTGATCTTGACGATCGCGGCCATAAGATCGTCTTTCGCTTTTAAGAGATCATTTATCTGCCCGATCAAAAAGCGCTGCTTCTCCGCCAGCGCCTCGTATTCCTCAGGAGCCGCCATATTGATATTGCCCATCGCGGCGATGCGGCGGCGCAGGAACTCGATCTTCTCGACGTCGGCGACGACGCCCTTGAACTTGTTCTTCGCTTCCTCGGCCGTGAGCTGCCACTCGTCCCAGAGGCGGGTCTTGAGGAGGTCGTACTTGGACTTCATCGCCGAGGCG
>JAQTNG010000295.1 GCA_028714015.1 Elusimicrobiota bacterium
GACCCGGAGCTAAAGTCTCTCGCCGTGCGGGTGCTCGCCGCCGCGCGCCGGCCGGAAGCGCTCGAGCTGCTCACGAAGGCCATGCGCAGCGACGCCTCGCAGCGCATCCGCGTCGAGGCCGCGGCCGCCGTCATCGTCCGACTGAGGCGCGTCGAGCCCCCGGGCGAGGGTCGCCCGCGATGAGGCACGCCCTCGCCGCCGCCCTCCTCGTTTTCGCCGCGGCGCTTCCCTCTGAGGCGGTTCGCCCTTCGGCGCGCGCGAAGGAGGAGGCCAAGCGCTTCGGCCTCAACAGGCTCGAGCCTCGCACGATCCGGGCCCCGCGCGCGGGCGTCCAGAACGAATTTTCCCGCTTCAACTCCTCTCACGAGGGCCGCTGGAAGATGCGCATCGACGCGCGCACCGGCGCGCCCGAGGCGCTCAGCGAGGGCCGCACCGCGCCGCGCTCGGGCCCGCCCGCGGCCATCGCCCGCCAGTTCCTCCAGGAGCAGGCGGGGATGCTCGGCGTGGACCCTAACGCCCTCCAGATCGAAAAGGAGTCCGCGGGCGACGGCCTCCGTCACGTCCTCTACCGCCAGACCTACCGCGGCCTGCCCGTCGAGTTCGCGCGCGTCAAGGTCCACCTCGACGATCACGGCTCGGTGATCGGCGCCAATTCCACCTACGAGCCCGACCTGAACCTCAGCCTGACGCCCGCGATCTCCGCCGCCGACGCCGTCCGCGCCGCCGAGACCGACTCGCGCGGGGCCGCCGACGGAGCCGCCGTTCTCGTGGTGCTTCCCGTCGAATCGACCGGCCGGTCCCACCTGGCCTGGAAGGTGAAGATCAAGGCGCCCCAGGCCGCCTGGCGCTACTACGTCGACGCGCTCACCGGCCAGATACTCTTCCGCTACAACAACCTCCGTTTCGCGGTCTGCCTGACGTCGGGCGTGATCCAAGGCTCCGTGTTCGACATCGATCCCTCGAGCACCCCCGCTCGCAATCGCCCGATCGACAACCAGTGGGTGTACATCGCCGACGCGTCGACGCGCGCGCTGACGGGCGGCGACCCGGTGTACGGCCACGGCTTCTTCTGCGGCGGCGCGACGGGCAAGGTCAGCATGGGCTATCAGGGCCCCTACGTCAACGTGGCCAACTTTCGCGGCCCGAGCGCGCACTACGACAACGGCGGCGGCGTCTGGCAGACCCTGGCGACCCCGGTCTCCTCCCCGCACCCGTATCCGAATTCCGCGATCCAGATCTCGACGATCAACCTGACGCTCGCCGCGCCGCTCGCGGTCAAGTTCCTGCCGGTGTTCAGCACCTTCAAGGTCGGCGCGTTCTCCGGCGCGGACACCTCGGACACGGCGGGCGGCGGCATCGCCGACGACGACCAGCTGAGCATAAGCGACGGCAACGGGGATCCGGTCGCGAGCTTCATCGGCAACCGCGGCGGCTTCAACGGGGCCGCCGTCGCGGGCAGGATCATGAAGCTGACGCTCAAGTCGAACGAAAGCGGCCAGCAGGACGGCTACGACGTTTCCCTGTCGAGCTACCTGACGCTGACGAGCCCGTTCACCTACGGCGCGCCGAACACGTCGAGCCATGTCTGGACCACCGCCGACGCGCCGATCAACCTCCGGGGCGAGCTCAACTTGTTCTACCACCTCAATCAGATGCACGACTACTTCTTCGGCGACGTCAACCGCTCGAGCGCCGCGCCCGTCTCGCGCCCGGTCGTCGCGATGGCGCACGTCGGCCCGAACATGGCCAACGCCTTCTACAATCCCGACTACGACAACCTGATGTTCGGCGACGTCAACACGAATGCGCCCGAGGACGGCTTCACCGACGACGCGACCGTGTCGCACCATGAGTACGTCCACTACCTCGTCGAGAAGATCTGGTCCATCCAGAATTTCGGCCAGGCGGGCGCGCTCTCCGAGGGCTTCTCCGACTACTTCGCGGCCAGCTCGCTCAACGACCCCGCGATCGGCGCCTCCGTCGTGGGCTCCCTCGGCGGAACGGGCTCGCTGCGCGATCTCGACTGCCAGCTGCCCGGCGTGACGTGCAAGGTGCTGAGCAGCCTGAGCTGGCTGGGGGAAATTCACGACGACAGCATTTATTTCTCCCAGGCGCTGTGGGACATCCGCCGGGATCGCATCGCCAATCTGCCCACCTATGCCCTGGGCCGGTCCTGCGCCGACGGGCTCGTCTTCCAGTCCCTGCTCTTCTTCCCGGAGAGCTTCGGCGAATTCTATGACGCGATGCGCCGCGTCGACGCGACGGGCGCGGTGTCGGCCTGCGGGGGCGCCGGCACGGCGCAGGCCGCGATCAACACCGCCTTCGCGTCCCACGGGCTCATCCTCGGGGCCGGGGACGCGCTGGAGCGCAACGACGGCTTCGAGACCGCGACCGACGTGAGCACGCGCTCCGCGATATCGGCGACCATCTTCCCGTCCGCCGACACCGATTTCTACTCGTTCGCCGCGGGCCCGGGGCTGGTCAAGATCACCCTGAATCTGCCGGCCTCCGGCGGCTACTACAAGGGCTATCAGATCAAGCTGTTCGACCGCTCACGCCGCCAGGTCGCCGCGGCGGCGCCGCCCTTCAACGGCCTCAACACGGTGGACGGGTCCTGCGAGACCTTCGACTGCAACACGAGCGCGGCAACGGTGCAGCTCGTCTACAACAACCCGACGGGCGGCCAGCTCTACGCGCAGATCGCGGGCGGAGACTCGCTGAACGGCTCGGCCAGCGGCGTCCAATCCGCGGCGCCGTATTCCCTCGTGTTCGAGTACCCGAAGGGCTCCGCATTGTCCGGCTCGATAGTCTCCGCGACCTTCGACAACGACACGATCTCCTTCAACGTGGACGTCTCGAGCTTCGTGAGCACCCAGGACTGGAGCTTCGCCTCGGCCCAGCTGCGCGACCACGCCTTCAATCCGCTCGCCAACACGCAGGTGACGCCTCAACTGCCGCCTTCGGCCCCCGCCGCCGGCACCTATCTGATCTTCCTCTCCTCGGGCAACGCTTACGGCCACATCACGGGCTCGGTGAAGCTCGCCCCGGGCTTCGCCGCGCGGTATCCCGCCTCCGGCACGGTGTACCTCGAGGTCTTCGGCTACAACGTGCACAGCGGCACCTCCACGACCAGCTCTTCTCTGGGCCTGTCCAATCCGCTCAACCTCACCGCGACCATGGCGGAGCTGACCGCCTACAACAACGTCTTCAACCCGGCGCGCGGCGAGAAGGCGACGGTCAAGTACGCGACGCTCACGGCCGGCCGCGTCGCGATCAAGCTCTACACCGTGACGGGGACCTACATCGCGACCTTGCTCGACGCCGACATGCCGCCGGGCCGGGGCAACGTGGATTGGGACGGCCGCAACGTCAGCGGGTCCGTCGTCGCGAGCGGAATCTATCTGCTGCGCATCGACGCGCCCGGCATCCACAAGACCCAGAAAATCGCCATCATCAAATGACGAGGAGACTCCTCATCGTCCTGGCGTCACTGTCCGTCGCGGGCCAAGCCCGCGCCGCCGGACCGGGCACGACGGCCGTCCCGGTCCTTCAAATCCCGATGTCCGCGCGCGCCGCCGGGATGGGCACCTCGTTTACGGCCGTCGCGAGCGACGCCTCCGCGCTGTTCTACAACCCCGCGGGCCTCGCCCGGCTCAACGCCCACGAGCTCGACTTCAGCTTCGCCTCCGGCCAGGGGGAAACCTCGATCCAGAATTTCGCCTACGCCGGCCCGACGCCCTTCACGGGCATCTCCGGCAACGGGTACACCAGCGTCGGCGCCAACCTGCTCTACTCGCGCAGCGGCACGATCGAGATCAACCGGCTCAACCCCGACGGCTCGCTCGGCTCGTCCCGGAGCATGAGCGCCGGCTCGGACCTGGTGCTCTCCGGAGGCTACGCCGAGCGCGTGGGCATGACCCCGATCGAGCTGCGCGACGCCACCTACCAGATCGATCATTACCTGGGCGTGGCGGGCAAGTACGTGCGCTCGACGGTCGTCAGCCAGACCGGCAGCGCCGTCGCGGCGGACGTGGGCTACCTCGTGCATTCGCCGGAGGCCGGCTGGAGCTTCGGCGCGTCGGCGCTCAACATCGGCGGCAAGATCAAGTACTCCGAGGCGAAGGAGCCCCTGCCCGCGACGTTCCGCGGCGGTTTCGCCTGGCAGGGCGGCGTGCCCTCGGTCCACAACGTGATCGCCTCGGTCGACGGCGACTACGTCCTCGAAGAGCGCGAGTGGCACGCGAACATGGGCCTCGAGTATTTCTGGGTGAAAACCTACGGCGTGCGCATCGGCTATCAGGTCCACCGCGAGGATGCCGGGCTGACGATGGGCTTCGGCCTGCGCTGGAAGGGCCGCTTCCTGCTCGACTACGCGTGGGGCCTCGGCAAGACCATCAGCGACCAGCACCGCATCACCGTCTCCTACCGCTTCGGGGGCGTGCCGCCGTCGCAGCGCGGCCGCCAGCGCCGCCCGTTCATCGAGTCCATCCCCGAGCGCGAGCGGCTGCCGAACATCGACGACAAGCAGCCGGAGTTCACCGAACCGGCGCCCCGGCCGCGCGCCGTCCCGCGCGAAAGGACCACCGGCGTCCCCGGCTGGATCTACTAGCCAAAAGAAACTCGGCCGCCCCGTGAGGAGCGGCCGAGAGCAAGATCCGGCGTCTGTGCGGGTTAAGCGGCCTTTTCTTCCGAGCGCTTGCGCATCGAGCCGTTGAGCACCTTCTTGCGAAGGCGGATGCTCTGCGGCGTGACCTCGAGCAGCTCGTCGTCGTCGATGAACTCGAGCGCCTGCTCGAGGCTGAGAATCTTCGGCGGCTCGAGCTGAACGGCGTCGTCGGTCGCCTTCGAGCGCATGTTCGACATCGCCTTCGCCTTCGTCGGATTGACCATCATGTCCGAGGACCGGGAGTTGGTGCCGACGATCATGCCTTCGTACACTTCGACGCCGGGTCCCAGGAAGAAGTCGGAGCGTTCCTGGAGCCC
>JAQTNG010000296.1 GCA_028714015.1 Elusimicrobiota bacterium
CTCCCCCTTCGCGGCGACGGGGGCGTCCGCGACGCCGTCCTCGCGGGCGGCGGCGCCGTCAAAGGCCTCCGCGCCGGATCGGCCCAGGAACGGAAGATACTTCGAAAGCGCCGTGCGCAGGCCGGACTTCTGCGGCCCGACCCATCTAGGCCCGCCCTCGGCGCGCGCGGGCGCCTGCACGGGCTTCGGCTCGGTCTTGACCCAGCGCGGTCCGGCTTCCGGCTTCGCGGGCGAAAGGGGCGCGCCGGTCTCTTTTACCGGCTGCTGCGCGCCCGGGCCTTCGTCGGCTTTCGCCGCGGCGGGAAGCGGCAGAGCGAGAGCCGTCGGAACCACGGCGGGAGAAAGCGCCGGAACGAGGTTCGCGGAACCGAGGATCGCGCTCGGAAGGGTCTGTACGCCGTTGAGCGTGGAAGGAGTGAAGCTCGCTCGCGCCGCCGAGCCGGCTTCGGCGCTTTGACCCGCGCGGAACGTCTGCGCGGCGACGGGCATGACGGCGGTCGTGACGATCAGAGACCCGCTGACGATCACGGCCACCGCGGACTTCAAGGTTTTAGTCATGCGCAACGATCCCATTGGCTCTCTCTCCTGAGTACCGCCACGACGCGCGTCTATTAAGGACAGGGTCAATTATATGGCTCGTTGATCTGAATCAATAGGACCCGAGGACCCAAAAAGCGCGGCGATTAAGACCCAATTTTTTGCGGGCCCAATGGGAGAGACGAACTAGGACTTAACGGCAACGGCGATATGGGCGAGGCCGGCGGCGCGACGCCCGGAGGGGACGGCGGGATTGACCCGCCTCCGGGGTAGACGCGGCTATGAAGACCATGGCCGCGTCAACCCCAAGCCCCTCCGGACGCCGCGCCGCCGGCCTCTAGCATGCGGATGTCGGCGGGGCGTCCAGTTCGCCGCTGCGCTCGTCTGACGAGCGTAACGCGAAACCAACGCACAGGACGCAGCCCTGAGCGTAACATCGAAAAGACGGGCGCGGATTGACGTCCGCCGGGGCTTGGGGTTGACGCGACCATGGCCGTCGTTGTCGCGTCTACCCCGGAGCGCGGCTCAATGCCGCGCGTCCCCGGCGGGCATCAATCCGCGCCCGTCCTTATATCGACGTTACGCGCGGAGGCTGAGGATGACGCGGATGCCGGCGAGGTTGACCTTCTTCTCCATCAGCTCGCGGACATCGCGAAGGCGGGAAAGGTCGCCGTCGTTGTACAGGCGCTGCCGCCCCTGGGTGCGCGAGGGGCGCAGCAGGCCGTGGCGCTCGATCCAGCGCAGGGTCCAGATCGGGATGCCCGTCAGGCGCGACGCGGCCCCGATCGCGTAGACCGGGGTCGCCGTCGTGCGCTTGACCGGGCGGTAGAGCCTACCCACGGGGAGGCCGCCGAAGCTTGCGCGCCGGCCGCGCGGCGAGAGCCGGCTCGAAGCGCGCGGCTTCCGAGCGGATCTTGACGTAGGGCGTCCAGGTCGCGGTTCTCTTCACGAACATCCAGGGCATCAGGTCCTTGGCGATCATCGGCATGACCTCCTTAGAGCGTCTGGCGCGGCAAGCTCCGAGTATATACCAGCTTTCCTAATATCTGTCAAGAGGTTATCTCATAAACAATATCATGAGGGCGGCCCGGGGATTCTTTTGTTAAGATTCCCGAGTGAAGACGCTGCAGATTTTCCTCGCCGACCTGAAGGAGCTTCTGGGAAGCCGCGACTTCGTTTCCGCGCGCACGCTCCTCAAGGAGATCAACGCGATCGATCTCGCCGACGGCTGGGACCGCTTCGGCGCCGACGAGCAGGTCGCGATCTTCCGGCTCTGCTCGCGCCAAAAGTCGATGCAGGTCTTCGAGGAGCTCGAGCGCCCCCAGCAGGCCGCGCTCGTCGGCAGCCTGCAGCGCCGGGACGCGGCTGAGCTGCTGAGCGACCTCGATCCGTCCGCGACGAGCCGCATGATGCGGGAGCTCCCCCCGCCGCTCGTGCGCCAGTTCAGCGCGATCATGAAGAAGGGCGGGCAGGAGTGCGTCCAGCAGCACCTTCAGTACCCCCCCGAATCCGTCGGCGCGCTGATGCGCGGACGCTACGTGACGCTCGAAGAGAAATGGACGACGAAGGCCGCGGTCGAGCGCATACAGTACAGCACGCGCCTGCGCCGGATCGAGGAAACGCACCTCGACACCTTGATGGTCGTCGACGCCAAAAAACATCTACGCGGCGTCGTCGGCCTCAAATCCCTCGTCGTGGCGCCCAACGACATGCTCGTGCGCGAGCTGATGGACCCCGCGCCGCGCACCTTGACGCCGGAGATGGACCAGGAGGAGGCGGTCAAGCTCTTCACGAAGTACAAGCTCAAGAGCGCGCCGGTCGTGGACGGCGAGGGAGCCCTGCTCGGCGTCGTGGTCTACCGGGACATCTTCGCGATCGCCCGGGCCGAGACCGAGGAGGACTTCGCGAAGATGGCCGGCTTCGCGATTCCGCGCACGCGCACCGTGCTCCGGAGCGCGGGCCTGCGCCTGCCCTGGCTCGTCATCACCTGCCTCGGAGGCGTCCTCGTCTCGCACGTCATCAAGAATTTCGAGCACACGCTGTCGCACATCATCGCGCTCGCGAGCTTCTCGCCGCTGATCGCCGGCATGGGCGGCAACGTCGGCTCGCAGACGGCGACGATCATGGTCCGCGGCCTGGCGACCGGCGAGATCGGGCGCGACGACGAGAAGAGAGCCGTCGCGCGCGAGGTGATGATCGGGCTGTTCCTCGGGATCAGCTACGGCATCGTCGTGGGCCTGCTGGCCGGCCTCGCCTATCACGACCGCTACGGCTGGTACTTCGGCCTCGTGGTCGGGCTCGCGATGACCTTCTCGATGACGGTGGCGTCCGGCATGGCGTCGATCGAGCCCTTCGTCCTGCGCCGCTTCGGCGTGGACCCGGCCACCGCGACGGGTCCGATGATCACGACCACGACCGACCTGCTCAGCAACGCGTTCTACTTCACGCTCGCGAGTTGGCTCCTCCTGGGCCGCTGAGCGCGGCCTACCCGGTGTCAGGCCTAAAATAAGAAGGCCCCCGCGCGTGAGCGCGGGGGCCTTCCGTTTGAGCTATCCGTTAACGCGAATTACTTCGCGGGAGTCGCGGCAGGGACCGGAGCGGCTTCGGTCTTGGCGGCCTCGGCCTTCTCGGCCTTCTTCGCGGCCTTCTTCGCGGCCTTCTTCGCGGCCTTCTTCGCCTTCTTCTCGGCCTTCTTCTCCGACTTCACTTCGGCCTTCTTCTCGGCGGCCGGCTTCTCAGCGGGCGTGACGACAGGGGCCTGGGCGAACAGGGGAGCGGCGAATCCGAGAACGAGAGCGGCGATCAGGAACTTCTTCATTTTAATTCTCCTTTGTACATCATGATGTTTAAAGAGGGTGCGACCCTCTCGGCGTTTTTTAACTGCCTATATCATACGCGCGAACCGGGAAAAAGTTCGAACCCCTATCGGGCGCGGGAGGCCAGGACGGCCTCGAAGTCGGGGCCGGGCTCGGCCTTGAGGTCGTAGCCCAGGTCCAAGTGGAGGGTGTACGCGTGCAGCATGAGGCGCTTGGCCCCCCCGATCGGGCGCGGCGGCGGCCCGTAGCGGGGGTCGCCGAGTACGGGGTGGCCCTCCGAGCTCAGGTGCGCCCGGATCTGGTGCTTGCGGCCGGTCAAGGTCTCGACGCGCAGGAGCGTCGCGCCGCCCAGGGCGCGCTCGACGCGCCAGCGCGTGACCGCGCGCTTGCCGTCCGGGGCGGGCGCCACGCGTCCGGAGCTGAACTCGCGCAGGGGCTTGTTGATTTCGCCGCTGCCGGTCATGACGCCCAGGACGGCGACGAGATACTCCTTCTTCGCGCGGCGCT
The DNA here is from genome assembly GCA_028714015.1 of Elusimicrobiota bacterium. Taxonomy (GTDB): domain Bacteria; phylum Elusimicrobiota; class Elusimicrobia; order UBA1565; family UBA9628; genus GWA2-66-18. The sequence goes on from JAQTNG010000296.1 coordinate 3,861, forward strand.
CCTCGAACTCCATGGACAGCAGGCGGTGCGTCTGCGCGTCCTTGGCGAACACGAGGAGGCCGCTCGCGTCGAGGTCGAGCCGGTGCACCACGAAGATCTTCTTGCGCAGGCGCCTCTCGATCTCGACGTTGACCGCGACGCCGATCTCGCCGCGCCCGGGTATGGTGGGCAGGCCCACGGGCTTGTTCACGGCGATGATGCGGTCGTCCTCGAAAATGACGGGGGTTTCTATCATAGGGAAGCGATGTGGGGAGCATAACAGCCGGGCCGCAGACACGCCAGGGGTCGAAAGACCTATAATGGAAACCGTGAAATCGGCCCGAGTGCTCGTGGTGGACGACGAACGCCCGATCGTGGAGATCGTGCTGCGCGCGCTGGCGCAGCGCGGGCACCTCGGAACCGGCGCGGACAGCGCCGAGGCCGCCGCGGCCGCGCTGTCCGCCGCGCCCTTCGACCTCGTCCTCCTCGACCACGTCCTGCCCGGCACGACCGGGATGCAGGCGCTGCCCCGCCTGCGCGCGCTGACGAAGGCGCCCATCTACGTCATGAGCGGCTACACCGGCGACGACACCCGCAAGGACGTCATGCTCCTGGGCGCCTCGGGCTTCATGCCGAAGCCGCTCGTCATCGCCGAGATCTTCGCCCTCCTCGAAGCGCTCCCGGAGATCGCGTGAAGAGACCCCCTTTCCCCGACCTCAAGCGCGAGGCCCTCGCCGGCCTGACCACCTTCTTCACGATGGCGTACATCGTCGTGGTCAACCCCTCGATCCTGTCCGCGCCGGGCACCGGGATGCCGTTTTCGGGCGTGCTGACCGCGACGGTGCTCCTCTCCTTCCTGATGACCGGACTGATGGGCGCGTACGCCCGGCTGCCGTTCGCGGTCGCCCCGGGCATGGGTCTCAACGCGTTCTTCGCCTATTCCATCGTCATCGGCCGCGGCGTGCCGTGGCCGACGGCGCTCGGCGTCGTGTTCTGGGCCGGCGCGCTGTTCGTGCTCATCTCCGTCACGCCCGTGCGCGTCAAGCTCGCCGAAGCGATCCCCGACGGCCTGCGCACCGCCTCGGCCGCGGGCATCGGCCTGTTCCTGGCCTTCATCGGCTTCAAGAACGCCGGG